>SLGL01000006.1 GCA_007123785.1 Balneolaceae bacterium | reverse complement strand
TCTGATCATGAATATAACAGGCAGATTGTACTGTACCCTAACCGGACGCCCTCTTTGCATTCCGGGCGTGAATTTTGCCAATTTTACAACTCGAATGGCTTCTTCATCACACCCTCCTCCAATTCCACGAATGACTCTTGGGTTTTCCACTTCTCCTTTTTCGTTTACAATAAACTGCACATAAACTCTTCCCTGAATGTTTGCACGTATGGCGCGTTCGGGATATACAACTTCTTTTTGAAGAGCTGCCATACCACCAATCAGTTCGGGCATTTGCTCAACAAGAATAAAGAAATCCTCTTCCTCTTCTGCTGCTTCTTCAGGCTGCGCCGGAGGCGAGGGAGGCAGTGCAAGCTGAGCACTAAAGTCAAGCTCTGCATCAATCATAATATCGATATCTTCAATAATTTCGGTATTGGGTACCGGAACGGGAACCGGAGGCCTGGGAGGAGGCGGTACAGTTTCACGCTGTTGAGTCTGTACAATCTCTTCCATCTCAATCGCTTCCTGCTCAGCAACAAAAATCAAATCGGTATCTGCCGAAACAAACTCAATCCGAACCATTACAATGGCTATGATTAATGTCAGGATAAGGCCTGTTTCGAGCAAAATGGTGTAGTAGTTGCGAAGGTTTGCTTCGGGCTTTTTACGTTGGATGTCGTAATTGGGTTTGAGTCTTTTGTCTTTCATGATCTCTCACCTCTCTGTTCATTTTAGTAGTTATTATGTAGTTATTCAGACAATTAATGATAGAATTTGTGCTTGGGAGACGTTCTATCTACTTATAAGATATCCACAGATTATTAAGGATATATGTACTTTTAAGATTTATTTCTCTTTTGTCTTTATATAGTTTAAGGTTTTTCTGATGAAGTAGCCGAAATATTGTATTCAGCATCCAAAACCAAAATGCTGTAAATGGGTCGGGCATGCCACAATAAACAGTGTTGTGAACCTGCAAAAGACTTTGCTCATAGTTTATGCTCTTGGATCTCTTTCTTAACCAGCTATTGTTTAAAGTCGGTATATATCTGGATTGCAGTTTTATTGATATGAAACAAGGCTGATTTTTTTGTAAGTTTGCATGCTTAAGTAAGAACCTGACTATCTTAGCTAAAAATCTGTTATGAAAAATTTATTTACCTCCGAATCTGTATCAGAGGGACACCCGGATAAAGTTGCCGATCAAATTTCGGATGCTATTCTTGATGCTATGCTGAAGGATGATCCTGATTCTCGTGTAGCGGTTGAAACTCTTGTGACTACAGGACTGACCGTGCTTTCCGGAGAAGTAAGAACCGAGGCTTATGTTGATGTTCAGGAGACTGTACGTCAGGTAATCCGCGATATTGGATATACAAAAGCAAGTTACCGTTTTGATGCGGATTCCTGCGGAGTGATTTCTGCCATTCACCAGCAAAGCGAAGACATTGCGCAGGGTGTTGATGAAGGAGAAGACAAAAAACAGGGTGCCGGTGACCAGGGGATGATGTTTGGCTATGCTACCACTGAAACAGATACATATATGCCAATGACACTCCAATTTTCACACGATCTTCTGAGAAAACTTGCTCAAATCCGAAAAGAAACGAACCTGATGTCATACCTTGGCCCAGACAGCAAAAGCCAGGTTACGGTTGAATATGATGAGAAAAAGAGGCCAAAACGAGTTGATACAATTGTAATATCTACTCAGCATGATGAAGGTATTGATCAGGCTCAGATTAAAGAAGACATCAAAAATCATCTTATCTCTTCTGTAATTCCTCCTGAATTGGTGGACACTGATACCATTTTTCATGTGAATCCGACTGGTAAATTTGTAATTGGAGGCCCACATGGAGATACAGGACTGACAGGCAGAAAAATTATAGTGGATACATACGGCGGACGCGGAGCACATGGCGGTGGGGCCTTCTCTGGAAAAGATGCTTCAAAAGTGGATCGCAGTGCAGCTTATGCAACCCGCCATATTGCCAAAAATATCGTTGCAGCCGAGTTGGCTGATGAATGCCTGGTTCAGGTGGCCTATGCTATTGGTGTAACCGATCCCGTTTCGATTAATGTGAGCACTTATGGAACTGGAAAAGTCAGTGATGTGGCTCTATCCAAAGCAATCTCAAAAGTATTTGACCTTACTCCCGCTGGAATCATCAATCGCCTAAAGCTTAAAGATCCACGGTTTAGAAAAACAGCTACTTACGGTCATTTCGGACGGAATGAGTTTACCTGGGAACAGCTCGATTTTGTTGATGCAATTGCGAATGCTGTTAAATAGCTGGCTATTTATAATTTAAACGTGCTTTTGGAAGAGAGAATTACCCACTTATTAATTTCGCACATTTCAAAAATTAGTGACTGAAAATTAATAATTCTCTCATGCGATTGCAAAAATGCCAACTGCGATCAGCAGAATTACAACCAGAACAATAACTGTTCGCCGGATATATAGGTGTAGCATCTCTATTATTTATACAATGTTAAAGCGTTCGGAATGAACTTTGTGGACAGGCACTCCCCAGCCTGTAATAGTGGGTTCTACCACATCCATCATAGGAGGAGGACCACAGATAAAATATTCACATATTTCAAAATCTTCTGGTGTGTACTTTTTGAGAATTTCTTCGGTTATAAATCCGGTTTCTCCATCCCAATCATCATCTGCTTCTTCAAAAACGAAAATCACATCAAGGTTTAGTTCAGATGAGAGCACTTTCAGATCTTCATAAAATGGAGTGAGTTCTTTAGAGGGAGTTCCATAAATAACCGTAATTTTTCTGCGGTCGCCCCTGTCCCTCAGCGTTTGCAGCACACTCATCAGCGGGGTAATACCGATTCCGCCTACAATAAAAATGTTATGAGTTGCAGTACTTTCACTCAGTGTAAAGCTTCCATACGGCCCCTCTATAAAAGCGGTTGAGCCTTCTTCGATCTGGCCAATTTCCGAAGTAAAATCTCCAAGTTCTTTAATCGTAAAACGCAGAGTACTTATTCTTTCAGCACTTGAAGAGACCGTGAATGGATGCTGCTGAAGTTTAAATGGAGAATCACCAACTGTTATCCATGCAAATTGCCCTGCCTTAAATTCAAAGCCCCAATGACCTTGTGGTTCCAGTTCGATACTCCAGATGGAATCGACCTCCTTCTTTATATTGGTGATTTTATAAGGCTTTTTTTTCATTTGATAGGGACGCCAAAGCCTGTTGTGTAGTAAAAGTCCGATTGTAATCCCAGATAAGCTCACCCAAATTGCCTGCTGCCACAGCTCCGAAATATAGAAACCCACCTGCAGAATGTGCACCGTACCTACAAAAACGATAAATAACGCAAGAAGACCGTGTGATGCACGCCACCATTCATAAACCAGCCCGATTTTCTCTCTCCAGTGAGTGAATGCAATAAGGGCTGTTATAGCGATTATAACTGATGAAAGTGCCAGTGCCCTTGGAAAATTTACTCTTGGATCTAAAAATTCATGAAACTCCGAATCAGCAAAAAAAAGAATAACAAAATGAGCAATGATAAAACCCCAGGCGAAGTATCCGGCTTTTCCGTGAAACTGAAGAAGCTCATCAAGGCCGAAGGGCGCTCCGATTTTACTATATCGGGCGGTGAGAAGAAACTGAAGGCCCATCATGGCAAGACCAACAAAGCCAAGACCCACACCAAACTCAACCCAAAATCCACGACTCTCCTCCTCATGGCCAATCAAAGCGAGTACCAGTGGAGCCGCTACAAGTACAAAAAAAAGTGTCAGCCATAAAAAGGCATTTTTTAGAAAAATTGCTTTCGTTCTCATCCGGTGTCAGTGCAAATAATTTTGAACAGTATTATTCTCTACAAGGTAACGCAGGTTTTTCTTTCTTGGAAATGGAAAAATGCTGTTGCCTGCAGAGATCTGATAATTGGAAATGCGATTAAATAGTTAGCTATGGCATGCGGATTCCTGTAATTCTATGTTCGGGGATCTGAACATTAAAGTGCGGGACTTCCTCGGAGTGATGACATGCATTACAGCTTTGTGTAAAAATTTCAAACTGACGATTAAATACTTCAAGATCTCTTTCTTCTACAGCTTCTTCCATAGCTGGAAGTGCCTGATTTAGGTACTGCTGGGCCGACTCTGACCTTGCAGGTCTTCGTTCCAGGCCCCGCTCAATGGCCAGTTGAAGTTTTTCGACCTGATAACGAGCATATCCCCAGTTCTCATCCTGGCCGGCCCAGTAGAGTTCAACATGCCGGTAACCAGTTTCAGCCATCGCCATATCGAATCCGCGAAGGTGATCAGTAATGGTTTCGAGTTTTTCTTTGAGGTCTCCGGTCAGCCAGTCCTGAGAACCAATTGGTTCTGTTAATATTTCATAATCTCCTTTTGCAGTTTCAGTTTCGGAACTTTGACATGAAATAAAGGCGAGCATAAATATCAAAAATGAAAAGAAAATTGCAGTGAAGATGTATTTAATTTTCATCATAAAAAGTTCAATAATTATTTTGACACTTATATCTTTTTTTGTTTAAACCTCATTGCACTGCATTCCTTTACAGATTCTACACAAAAAAAATTCCAATATTTTGATATTACGATGTTCAGATCTGTCAAAATTCAAAATAGTTTATTCTTCTCGTTGGCTTGAAGCTGATGAATAAGTCGCTTAAATTCATTTAAAATGGAAGTAAAGGAACATCTGCGTGGTATAGGTTGTAATATAGCCGGGTAAATTATGTTGATAACATTGAAACTAATTTCATCAATAAAATAAATGGCAGAAAAGGAACGCCCTACCTTTGAAGAAGCTTTAGACAAGTTAGAAGGAATTGTCGAAAAACTCAGTAACCAGGATATAACCCTTGAAAGATCGGTTAAATTATATGAGGAAGGACTTCGTTTATCAAAAATCTGCACAGAAACCCTGGAACAGGCTACCCTGAAAATTGAACAAATTGATAAAACAACCAACAGCGATTCGGAAGGCGCTTGAAACGAATTATGAAATTAAAAAAACCCGAAGCGGGGCCGCTGCTCAGGAACATTCACTCACCTGCTGACCTAAAAAAACTTAAACCTGAACAACTCCAGGAAGTCTGTGACGAACTTCGTGAATATATTATAGATATCGTCTCAGTATATGGCGGGCATTTTGGAGCCAGCCTTGGAGTGGTGGAATTAACTGTAGCTCTTCATTATACCTATTACACACCCGATGATTTGGTTGTTTGGGATGTGGGTCACCAGGCTTATGGGCACAAAATTCTAACCGGGCGGCGCGAAAGCTTCCATACAAATCGTAAATATAAAGGCCTTTCAGGATTTCCAAAGCGAAGTGAAAGCGTATACGATACATTTGGCGTAGGCCACTCCAGCACCTCTATCTCGGCCGGACTTGGGATGGCAATTGCACGTGACCTTGATCTTTCCAACAAAAAAGTGGTCTCAGTGATTGGTGACGGTGCGATGACCGGCGGCATGGCATTTGAAGCGATGAACAACGCCGGTGCACTCAATAGTGATATGCTTGTGGTGCTGAACGACAATAATATGTCCATCGATCCAAACGTGGGCGCCCTCAAGGAATACCTGGCAGAGATCACTACAAGCAAAACGTTCAACAAAATGCGTGATGAGATTTACGATCTGCTCGGGCATTTTAAGGCGGCCGGAGACAAAATGCGGAAAGCGGCTTCCAAACTGGAGCGAGCCGTGACCGCGGCTATTACACCAGGTGCACTTTTCCAGGCACTCGGGTTTAAATATTACGGTCCGGTGGATGGCCATAACGTGGACGCCCTGCGCCGCCATTTGGAAGATTTGAGAACCGTTTCAGGACCGAAACTTCTTCATATTGTAACTATAAAAGGAAAAGGTTTCGTCCCTGCCGAACGCGAACAGACCAAATGGCACGCTCAAAGCAGCCCGTTCGATAAAATTACCGGCAAGTCGCTCGCCCAGCCCACCAGCGAGAAAAAGCAACCTTCAAAATACCAGGACGTGTTTGGTGAAGCACTGGTTGAACTGGCCGCCAAAAACGAAGATATTGTGGCAATAACACCTGCCATGCCGAGCGGATCCAGTCTATGGCCCATGATGAATCGATTCCCGGATCGGGCATTTGACGTCGGGATAGCCGAACAGCATGCGGTTACGTTTGCGGCCGGGCTGGCTGCTGAAGGCAAAAAACCGATCGCCGCCATCTACTCTACATTCCTGC
>SLGL01000106.1 GCA_007123785.1 Balneolaceae bacterium | reverse complement strand
TGTGGTGTTAATAATTGGAGCAAATGATGTAGTTAACCCTGCTGCAAAAACATCCCCGGGGAGTCCTATCTATGGTATGCCTATTTTGAATGTAGATGAAGCTAAACGAACCATTGTCTTCAAGCGAAGTATGAGTCCCGGGTATGCAGGTATCGACAATGACCTTTTCTACAGCGATAAAAACCAGATGTTTTTTGGCGATGCAAAAAAATCGCTTCAGGAGTTAGCCTCTGCTATTAAAGAACTGGATTAATTTTAAGTTGAGATGTCACGCGATGATATAATGGTGTAATAAACTTTCGAGCGCCAGTGTATCATCGCGTGAATGATTTTTCTTTTCATTCTGAATATGTCAATTCAGATTTCACCTGTTAGCAATGATATAATCAGGCTTATCGCGGTTTAGCTATAAGAGTCATAAACCTGGTTTGATGGCTTGAGAATGGAGATTTTTCCCTTTAAAAATAAAAGCTGACATCTGGTGACTGACAGCTTCATTTTAAAACACTTCACCTATTGCCACCCATACCAAAGGCATCCATAGAACAATATTTCCTACAGGATCTATTTTAATCTGACGGGATGATCCGGTTGATGGTTCCGTTGGATTCGTTACTGAAGTAGATAAATCCATCCGGGCCCTGCCGCACATCACGAATTCGCCCGATATCTTCCAGGAACCGCTCTTCATGAACAAACTCATTCCCATCCACAACAATCCGTGAAATCAGTTGAAAAGCAAGAGCGCCATTCAGAATATCACCCTGCCAGCCAGGATATTTATCGCTGGATACGAAATCCATTCCTGAAGGAGCAATGGAGGGAGTCCAGTGCATAACCGGCTGTTCCATCCCCTCCATTTCGGTATGCTCTGTGATTTCGGAACCGTTATAATTCACTCCATACGTAATTTCAGGCCAGCCATAGTTGGCGCCGGGTTTGTCATGAACGTTCAGTTCATCTCCTCCGCGAGGGCCGTGCAGATTGGTCCAGATGATACCTGTTTCGGGATGAACAGCCATCCCCTGAATATTCCGCAGTCCATAGGCATAAATTTCGTCAAGACCGTCACGGCCGACAAAAGGATTATCATCGGGCACACTTCCGTCATCATGCAGGCGAAAAAGGTTCCCGTTCGAGTTGGAGATATCTTGTGCTGAATTCATGTTTCCCCTGTCTCCGATGGAGAAAAAGAGGTAGCCGTCATGGTCAAACGCAATACGGCTGCCAAAATGCTGGCCCCTTTCAGAAAATGGTTGCCCTACATAAATATCTTCCTGACTGGTAAGCGAGTGGCTGTCTGCATCGAATTGTGCTCTCATAATGGCTGTCTGTGATCCGCCATTGCCTGGATTTGAGTAACTCATATAGATCCAGCCGTTATTCTCAAAATCGGGGTGAATTTCAATATCCAGGAGTCCTCCCTGTCCTTGTGCTACGACCTCGGGAGCACCTCCCACCGGCTCATTCACAAGCTGACCGTCACGCACGAGCCAAAGATTTCCATCACGCTCGGTAATCAACATACTTCCATCGGGCAAAAATACCATCCCCCACGGCACCGAAATGCCCTCTACCACAGTCTGTACATAAAAATTTAGTTCTTCGGTTTCATGAATTTCTCCGGGCTGATCGGGCAGGGAAAAGTAAAGTTCGGAGTTGATCTCAGGCTTTTCAGGTGACTGGTGATCATTGTTTTCGTTTGTTTGTGTATCGAAAGTTTCTGAACATGCGACTATAGGAATCAGAAATAAGGCAGACAGGATGGCTTTGAAAATAATAGATTTTTTGCGAATCATGATATCAATTAAGTTTTGATTGTGACAGCTTGTAAAGCATATCGTTTGATATTGTTCGAAATGAAGGAGCTTTAATTCTGGGATCGAATCACTCTCCTTATGGCCTGATTGATCAATCCGTCAAATGAACCCTGTGATGTGATTGTATAATAAATCAAAAAAGCTCCCATCATACACGAAATGCTCCCCAAAAGACTTAGTATTGCTGAAATCCAAAGCGGAGAGATCAGTCCCAATATGGTGATCCCCACAATTGTGAGTCCGGTGAGAACCATTACCGCTCCGGAAAGTAATGGAATAAGCGTATGGCTGTTCATAAAAAGCGAGCTATATTTCATACGCGGCTTTTTAGAGGGCCGATCGGGTCGGAATTGTAATTTACCGTACTGCGAACCTGTTTTTTTCGGATTCTCTGTCATAGAGTTGGGTTTTAGAGTACATCTGTTTTAATTTATACAATAATCAATTAAGAAAAAATCCTGAACCAATTTGAGTTCAACAGACGCATTTATATACGGCAAACATCCGGTTGAAGAACTTCTGCGGTCAAACCCTGATCAGGTTGAGAAAATTTACCTGAAAAAAGGTGCAAACCGACGTACTTTCTCATCGATTATTTCACTTTCATCCGAAAACCGCATTCCTGTTACAGACGTTCCGGGAAACAAACTTTATGATCTGGTGGGCAATGTAAACGACCAGGGAGTTGTGGCAGCGATCAGCCGGGTATCTTACCTGGAGTTTGAAGAGTGGCTGGAATCGATTAAACCGGATGCAGATACAGCTATTTTGCTGCTGGATGAAATTGAAGATCCTCATAATTTCGGGGCTATTCTGCGAACCGCTGCTGCCGCGGGAATTAGTGCGGTTATTGTACCGAAGCACCGGCAGGCTCCCGTGAGTGATGTGGTTTTTAAAACCAGTGCCGGAACGGCCGGCCGTATTCCCATCGTACGGACTGTGAATCTGAACCAGGCGATTCTAACGCTCAAAGAGAATAAATTCTGGATTGCCGGACTTGATATGGAAGGTGATACTATCTGGAATCAAACTTTTGATGTGCCGATGGCTTTTGTGATTGGAAACGAAGGACGCGGATTGAGAAAAAAAACCGGTGAACACTGTGATTTTCTGCTTTCCATCCCGATGTTCAATAATGTGGAATCGCTGAATGCATCGGTCAGTGCAGCACTGGTATGCTATGAATGGCGGCGACAAAGGTTGGAAACGTGAGTTTTCAATAAAATGAATTTTATCAATACAGCAGGTATTGTTTCCGTTGTTCGAGATACTCGTCTAAATGAAATTCAAGATCCGCCGTGCTGATTTCACCATTAATCAGCCTGTCAATTTCCCGGGTGCCTGCCAGTAGATGACGAAACGGCCGCAGTTCATAATCTGATGTGGCTTGCATCATCACAGAAAAAATTTCCAGTCCTGTGATAACCGGATCAAAATCGTAATCTCTTGCCTCTATTCTGATGCCGTAACAAACCTCTCCTTCGTGCTTGGGTGATGGCGCAACACCTTCAATAGATACAGGTGTAAACTCCGCCCGTTCGATGATAAGGCTTTCCGACAGGTTTTGAAGCCGCTCCAGGTCTTCATCGGTAAGATTTGTACTGGGATCCCCCATCAGCAAAAAGGGATTGTCCGTTCCCCGCCCTTCTGAAAGTGTGGTTCCTTCATAATAAACAGTGCCGAGGTAAAGAAAAGCGTGCTCAAACGTAGGAAGGTTGGGTGATGGCGGCACCCAGTCAAGCCCGGTATCGGGCCATTTCATATCACGATTCCAGCTTTCCATCTTCACAACACGCAATTCAGGCTCTGTTTCAAAATCGATCCAACGTTCACCCACCATCATTTGAGCAATTTCACCCATTGTAAGACCGTGAGCAATCGGAATGGGATACGGCCCCACGAACGATTCAAATTCCTCTTCAAGCAGCCAGCCGCTCACGTAATTTCCCCCGGCGGGATTCGGACGGTCGAGTACCCATACCGGCACTCCTGCATTTGCAGCCGACTCAATCACAAGCCCGAGTGTGGCGATGTAGGTATAAAACCTTGCACCCACATCCTGCATATCAAAAATCAGCACATCCACATGTTCCAGCATTTCAGGCGTAGGCTGGCGGGTTTCACCGTAGAGTGAAAAAACCGGCAGGCCCGATTCCTGGTCAATTCCGTCCTCAATGATCTCACCGGCACCGGCTTCTCCCCGAAAACCATGCTCAGGAGCGAACAGAGCAGTAACACTGGCATCGAGTGCAAGCAAGGTATCGAGCATATGAACATCACCGATCCGTGCGGTTGGATTCATCACCAGCCCGATGCGTTTCTCTTCCAGTTCATCCATATACCGGTCGATAAGGATTTCGGCCCCGATTAAAACCCTTTCACGTTCTGATTCATAGATGGCCGCCGATTCAGATTGTTCATTATCACATGAAACTATCATGAAAAACAGAATAAACGGAATGGTAAAAAGATCTCGGACCTGCATACTTACCTGGGATATTTGATTGTTTTTATATTTTGCAATGCCTTCTGCCCTGAATAATTCACAAGTGATGATAAGGCTTTGTAAAAGTTAAAAATACTTATTCAAAACATTTTTTCCTCTGAAAATGTCGATTGACTTTGATTACAAACGTTTTTTTGACATCTCTCCGGATCTTGTATGTATAGCGGGATATGACGAATATTTTAAAAAAGAATGGAGAATTCGTCTGGCTGGCATGGACATCACAACCGGTTGAAAGTGAAAAACTGGTGTTTGCCATTGCAAAAAGTGAAAAACAGAATATTTGGTATCCATCAAACCTTTCATAAACTCTTGACGCATCAAATTCCCAGTATCTAACGCTGCAAGTTTAAAACCAAAAACAAAGGCACGAGCGCAAAACTCGTACCTTTTATATAATCTTGCAAAATAAAGCGGTGAAATACCTATTTATGCCTGATTGGCTACTACTTCTGACTCAGCAAAGAAATAGGCTGCTTCGATTTTTCCATTTTCAACAGAGTCGGAGCCATGAACAATGTTTTCGCCAACACTGTCGGCAAAATCAGCACGGATGGTTCCCTCGGCGGCTTCTGCCGGGTTGGTTGCACCAATAAATTTACGAAAATCGGCAACGGCATTTTCTTTTTCAAGAATCATAGGTACACAGGGTCCGCTGCTCATAAAATCAGTTAATTCACCAAAAAACGGACGCTCTTTATGAACGGCATAAAATCCGCCTGCGGTGTCTTTTGTGAGGCGGGTCAATTTCATTGCCAAAATTTTGAATCCTGCTTCCTGGATACGGCGTGTTACCTCTCCAATCAGATTTTTTCGTACACAATCCGGTTTCAGAATAGTTAGTGTTCGTTCTACAGCCATTTTGTTCGTTTCTTGTTTATATGGTAATTGTTAGAAATTGTTTATTTAACAACTTATAAAGATACTGCGATTTACAGAAAATCACGAAAAGTCATTCTTTGAAGCTGCAAATTTTTTACTCAAATCATATAGCATGAAAAAGCAACATCCCAGTATTGCCTCTCATACATTGAAAATGGATAAACGTAAGCGGATCGGCCTGGTAGCTCACGATTACCGAAAACGTGACCTGCTCGACTGGGCCGAATACAATAAAGATATCCTGAAAAATCACGACCTATACGGCACAGGGACCACCGGCGGGTTGATAGCTGATAAACTGAACCTGCCCGTACACCGCTTCATGAGTGGTCCGCTGGGCGGCGATCAGCAGCTTGGAGCGGCGATTGCCGAAGGGAAACTGGATATCCTGATTTTTTTCTGGGATCCTCTCCAGGCGCAACCTCACGATGTGGATGTAAAAGCGCTGCTCCGAATTGCCATTGTCTACAATATTCCGCTCGCATGCAGCCGTTCATCAGCCGATTTCCTGATCTCATCCGAACTGCTGGACGAACCGTATGAACGATTCCTGGTAGATTACGGTGCACGGCTTAAATCCCTGAGCAAAGAGTGAGGATGGTGTAGTTTGGATGGGTGTAACCTGATGATTTCCAGCTGATATTTGATGATATCATCCAAAAATCCGGACAAAATTTGTATCCATCAATTTATAAAAATACATTCAGGTAAGCTGAACAAATCAAAAATGAAAGTATAAGAAAGTTATTATGAGTGATCTGAATGTTGGAATTGTAGGCCTTGGATGGGTAGCCGGTGCCCATATTGAAACCTTTAAAAACGTAGAAGGAGCTAACATAACGGCAGTATGTTCACGCCGGAACCTGGATGAAAAAGAGCTGGAAAAACAGTTCGGAATACCACTGAAGGTATATAACGATTATGAGGAGATGTTAAAAGATGATTCACTGGATATTATCGACATCTGCACCGAGCATCCGCTTCATCCCGAACAGGCGATAGC
>SLGL01000033.1 GCA_007123785.1 Balneolaceae bacterium | reverse complement strand
TAGCGGTGAAGCATATCAAGACTGTGAACCGTGAGCAGGGTTTGTTTTCTCCTGAGGCTGATGGCACGGATCACCGGCTTTCGCCGTGTTTCTTTCACAATCCAGGTTCCCGGTTTATCCGGGTGTATACTTGAGCCTACATATACCCGGATGTTTTTTCGGATGGCAGGTACCATCGTTGCCGGATGAAGCACTTTTGCACCAAATACAGAAAGCTCGGCAGCTTCATCGAAACTGATTTCAGTTATAGGCCTTGCATCAGGCACAATGCGGGGATCAGTAGTGTAGATAGCGGTTACATCCGTCCAGATTTCCAACACATCGGCATCGAGGGCTTCGGCAAACAGTGCTGCAGAATAATCACTTCCACCCCGTCCCAATGTAGTTGTTGCTCCGTTTTTGCCAGATCCGATAAACCCCTGCGTGACCACTCTGGCATCTTTTAGTTCCGGTTCGAGATTCGCCTTTGAACGGAGCCCGATCTCGTGGATGTCCGGTTCGGCAGAACCGAAATTATTATCCGTAATAATCGCTTCTCTGGCATCGAACCAGCGGATATTTTCACCACTTACTTCTTTCAGTATCTGTGTAAAAATGGTGGATGAGAGACGCTCTCCGAACGAATATATTTCATCCTTGAGCATTGCTGTCATTAACTGCTTGCGGCTGGCAATCGCTGCCAATTCGTCCAAAAGTCTGGTAACTTCATCCAGAACCTCATCAGGATTCTCAAGATCAGAGCAGATAGCAATATGTTTTTCACGTATTTGTTCCGCAATGGCCATTCTCTGTTCCACCGAAATATCGGTTGCAAGCTCGGTAAGCAAGTTGGTCGTTCCGGCTGTGGCACT
This sequence comes from Balneolaceae bacterium, assembly GCA_007123785.1. Classification (GTDB taxonomy): domain Bacteria; phylum Bacteroidota; class Rhodothermia; order Balneolales; family Balneolaceae; genus Rhodohalobacter. The sequence goes on along the minus strand of SLGL01000033.1, from coordinate 5,371 downwards.
TACAACAATCACTTTTTTATCAGGATCGGACTGTACAATCGATGCACATCTTTTCATGGCGGTGCCATCGGCCATACTTGTTCCGCCGAACTTGGCTACTTTAAATAAATCAGGCATTTTTTTATTCTAATATTTTTCAGCTTGGAAAAATAAAGAAATTATAGACCCAATGCATTCAAAACCATTCACACCATGTAAAAAGGTTCAACAATGGATTTAACCCGGATATCGTTTCACGCCTGTCCCGAACTAACTTGTCGGGAGGAGTTGCTTCGCACTGTGCTCACAGAAAATAAATGAATTATATTGTTACCTTATGATTTTTCTTCACTTAAGATGATATTTTAAGCCTTTGAAAAATAGAGTCTGTTATTCTGCGACAAAGGAAATGATGCCATTTATCCCTGTTCAGCCTTGGGTTCAGGTTTTTTTACGAAACGTTTTTGACAGATGTGACTTCTAAAATAAAATCGTATTTCAATCGTAACTGCATAAACTAATAAACAGACCACAACGAAAGTCGGCCGAAGTGATAATACGTTCTTAATAAATATTCCTTATATTTTCAGGTCTACAAAAAAAAGGATTGGGTTGACTACCTGTTCCTGATAGTGAATCGGTAATTTTTGAAAACACCTAATTCTGATTCCGGCTCATAATTCATTAGAAAAAATCAATTCAGACGGTTTCTTTTGTGACTCCTATTAATTGAAGAAATGACAGTTAATAAATATGATTTTAGATAAAAATTTTTCCAGAGAACTTGCAAAATCTCTTCTTGAGATTAACGCAGTTGTGTTGCGTCCGAACGCACCATTCACCTGGTCATCGGGGTGGAATTCTCCCATTTATTGCGACAACCGTCTCACCTTACGCTATCCTGCCATCCGCAAAGAAATCTCCAAAGCGTTTGCAAGGATTATCGAAGAAAAATACGGAGAAGTCGATGTGATCACGGGAACTGCCACAGCTGGCATTCCTCATGCAGCCTGGATTGCCCAAAACCTTGACAAACCAATGGCTTATGTTCGCGCAAAAGCAAAATCATACGGATTGGGAAATCAGATTGAAGGCGGAGTGGATAAGGGGCAATCAACTGTAATTATTGAGGACCTGATCTCAACCGGTGGTTCTGCTATTTCTGTGATTGACGCTCTTCAATTTATCGGTGCGGATGTAAAAGCTGTTCTCAGCATTTTCACATACGGCTTCGATAAAGCCAATCAAAAATTTGATGAGAAAGGAGTGAACCTCTACGCACTAACCGATTATGCCACGCTGATTGATGTTGCACTCGAACTGGGTGCTGTAAAAGAGGCGGACCTAACTCTTCTGAATGACTGGAGAAAATCTCCCGAAACATGGCCCAATTGAACTCAGAACTTTTTGAACTTGCTGCTGCAACCTCAGCCGCCACTTTAACCACAAGCCGTAAGCTGATGCGTAATTTTACCTGCTACAGGAACAGAACCGGATCGGAAAAAGTGGTTTACCGGGATCAAATGCTCAGAATTTGCCGAAAGATCCGTATGAATGCATTCGGTATGCACAACCTTCTTGAAGACAAAAACAATCAACATTCACCTTTTCTTGTATCCCTTGCCGGTGAGATTAATGATTCACTCGAAGAACTACACCGGAAAGTGCTTTTCTTTGATGCCGGGCAAATTGAGACACTTGTTCCAGAGCTGGATAACCTTCGAAAATTCTGGAATAAATATACCGATGAAACGTTTTATTTTAATTTGAACCGCTACTTTGAATTCGAACTTCCGAGCAAGCTTGAAGTTCTGGAAGAAAGAATCAGTACTTTGCCGGCTTCAGCAGCTTTATAATTTTATATTTTAGTACCATTTAATCCAACACTATGAAACACGCTACATATTATATTTTTACCATCTTTTTTTTAATGGGATGCCTGAGTGATACCAACACTTATAATGACCAGCGCGACCTGGACTTCCTTGATGAATATCGTGCGGAAGAAGGTGTGCAGGAAACGTCCAGCGGACTTCTTTACAAGGTGATTGAAGAGGGTGATGGCGATAAACCCGGTTCAAACAATCATGTTATTGTCAGATATGAAGGCGAATCCTTTGATCGCACTCAGCGCTACAACACTGATGACCGCTATGATATGATTGTACCTCAAGACATGGAAAGGTTTTCCGGGCTTGGTGAGGGAGTCATGTTAATGAACGAAGGGGCCACCTATGAATTTGTGCTTCCAACTGAACTGGCTACCGGTGACGGCCGGGTTCATATTTTTGAAATGTCTCTGGATTCTTTCTTAAGGGATAACCAGGAGCAATTCCTAACAAGCAATGCCCAGCATGATGATATTGTGGTAACTCAAAGCGGCCTTCAATATCGAGTTCTTCAAGCAGGTGATGGTGACACACCTCATACCACCGACGTTGTAAATGTGCATTATAAGGGAACCTATACAAACGGTTTTGTTTTTGATGAGTCAACCGGCAATCCTGTTTCATTTGAAGTGAACGGTGTTATTCCCGGCTTTTCCGAAGGCCTTCAATTGATGGAAGTAGGCAGCAAATTTCAGTTTTTTGTTCCACCGTCACTGGGGTATGGAAATAGTGCACCTCAATACGGAGCTGTATTGATTTTTGAGGTGGAACTCGTAAGCATCATCTGATAAGGAGACCCCGTACAAATTAAATCAGGTTTGTTAAAAGTGCCGAATGATGGTTATTTTTTTAACAACTTTACACACATGAATTCACGAAGTAATGAACAATAAACGTTTTTACATTGAGACCTACGGCTGTCAAATGAACTTTGCCGATTCGGAAATTGTGAACTCTATTCTGATAGATGAGGGAATGACTCCCGTTCACGAAGCCGGGGAGGCCGACGTTATTTTTGTAAATACCTGTTCGATCCGTGAAAATGCGGAAACTCGTGTCTGGAACCGCCTGAAGGAGTTCCGGTCCCTCAAAAACGGGAAAAAAAATTTAACCGTGGGGGTGCTGGGCTGCATGGCCGAACGTGTACGCGAACAGATTATCGATCAAGAACAGCTTGTGGATATTGTCGTAGGTCCTGATGCTTATCGCGATATTCCCAATCTTCTGGCAGAAGTGGACGACGGGCGAAAAGCCGTCAATGTGCTGCTTTCACTTGAAGAAACCTACGCCGACATCAGCCCTGTTCGAACCAGCGGAAATGGTGTAACCGCATTTGTTTCGATCATGCGGGGGTGTGATAACATGTGTTCTTTCTGTGTTGTCCCCTTTACACGCGGACGTGAGAGAAGCCGGCCGCTTGAAAGCATTTTACGGGAAATTCAGCAACTAAGTGATCAAGGCTATAAAGAAGTAACATTGCTGGGGCAAAATGTAAACTCCTACAAATATCGGGATATCGACTTTACCCGGCTGATGGATGAAGCCAGTAAAACAGACCCCGAAATGCGTTTCCGATTCTCATCTCCACATCCCAAAGATTTCCCTGAACCCCTACTCCACCTGATTGCCGAACGTCCCAATTTGTGTAACTATATTCACATCCCGGCTCAATCGGGCAGCAGTTCCATGCTGGAACGCATGAGACGTCCCTATACCCGCGAGCAGTATCTTGAACTGATCGAAAAAATGAAATCAATCATACCGGGTGTGGCACTTTCCACCGATATCATTGCCGGATTCTGTGATGAAACCGAAGAGGAGCACCAGGACACCATGACACTCATGGAAATGGTAGAATACGACCTTGCCTATATGTTCGCCTATTCCGAACGGGAGCGCACACTGGCTCACCGAAAGTATGATGATAATGTACCCGAGGATGTAAAAAAACGTCGACTCACTGAAATTATTCAGCAGCAGATGGCTATTCAGGAGAAAAATAATAAAAAGGAGATCGGTTCACGCCACCTCGTTTTAGTGGAGGGTGAAAGCAAACGTTCTGACCAGCAGCTTTCCGGCCGTACCGATACCAACAAAATGGTGGTTTTCGACCGAAAAGAGTATCAGAAAGGCGATTACATAGAAGTTGAAATAACCGGCTGCACCTCTGCAACTCTGATGGCCCGCCCCCTGAAAAAGAGATCTATCTCAGAATACCACGCTGAACCGGCTCTTGTATGATTGTAATTCGTCTTATTATATAACTTTGATTAATCATTCATCCGGAAGAAAGTAAAAAACCAGACCGAAACTGAGAGATGTTCCTGAACCAGGTTTATACTTTTACCCAAATCACCTGAAAAGGTTCTAAACCAGCTTTTCCATTCGTAAAAACTTTTTCGCCTGAGAGAATATCGCTGTACTCACTACCCTCTTTAATCGGTACACTGGAATCAGAAAAAAAGACCTCTTTCACCTTGTTCGTCAGGTTAGCTACAACCAATACCTGCTCGGTTTTGTCCGGGTCCCAGCGAAGAAGGCAGAACAGGCCGGAATCGAGTTCGAATACCTGCTGGCGCCCAAACGGATGAAACGCAGGATGTTTTTTCCTTTTGGCAATCACCTCCTTCATTTTATTGAAAATCCGGTGTGTGGATGTATCAGGATCACTCAGCTCACTCATTAACTCTTCGTAGTACCATTTTTTTCGATTTATTGTACGGTACCGCCCTGTGATAGATACACCCTGAACATTATTGCGTGTTGCCGTGAGATTATGAAAATAGATACCTGGCACCCCTTTAAGGCTCATTGCAATAATTTGCGAACACATAAATCGACGCTCCTGTAACGACTGCGAACCGTTCATTCCGCTGAACGCATCGAAATAGGTAATATTCAGTTCATACGGGCTGAGGGAACCATCGGCATTTTTCTTTTCCGAAACAAAACCGCCCTTCTGGCTGATATCATTCACAAGTTTATCGAATTCCTCCTGAGGTACCAGGCCTTCAAGCGGACGCACTCCAATTCCATCATGCGAAGCAGTAAAATTAAAGTAGGTGCAGTTTGAGGGTAATCTGTCCAGTGATTTTACCCATTCAGTCAGATAAGTAGCATTTTCTGTAAGAATGGCATGCAGAAGCAGTGGCGGCAGACTGAACTGGTAGACCATGTGCGTCTCATCGCCATCTCCAAAGTAGCTGATGTTTTCGTTATGCGGAACGTTGGTTTCGGTAATTATGGTAGATTCAGGTTCAAAACAATCTGCCATTGTACGCATCAGTTTTACGATTTCATGGGTTTCTTCCAGGTGAATGCAGGCTGTATCCGGTTCTTTCCAGATAAACGCAACGGCATCGAGGCGAATAACCGAAAGCCCTTTGCTTAGGTAGAAGAAAAAGATATCGAGATATTCGAACAGAACATCGGGATTGGCAAAATTCACATCAATCTGATCATCACTGAATGTGGACCAAACAAACTTCTCACCTTTTTTTGTA
>SLGL01000171.1 GCA_007123785.1 Balneolaceae bacterium | reverse complement strand
TCCAGACAAATAACTACAGAGTAATTAAAAGCGACAGCTATGGACGTATTTGGTTCGGGAGTTATGGTGGCGGAATGTTTGTACTTGACAACTCCGGTAGTATGTTCAAAATCACCGATGAAAACGGACTTTTTGACAATACCGTTTCTCAACTCGAGTTTGATGCTGATGATAATCTCTGGCTTGCCGGAAACCAGGGAGTATTTTTTATCGAGAAGGAACAGATAAATCTTTTTTTGGATGGCGACATTGACGAGTTGAGAGTTGCGAGAATTGGCGTGGATGAAGGCCTTCGAACAAGGGAAACTACAGGTGGCTTTATGCCGTCGTCGTATTTGAATGAAGAAGGTGAATTGTTTATTCCCACAGTACAGGGGATGGCTATGCTTCAAACAGGCAGAATGGAGCTCAACAGAAAACAGCCGAATATTATTTTAGACGAAGTTGAAATTAATGGCATCCAATACTCACCGGAAGAGATTACGGAAATTTCGTACGATTCACAGCGGATTTTTTTCAGGTTCACTGCATTGAGCTTTAAAAATCCAGCTTACGTAAAAATTCAATACAAACTTGAAGGGTTTGATGCGAATTGGCAAAACGCAGACCAGTCCAGAGAGGCGATCTATACCTCACTGCCACATGGTGACTACACTTTGCTTTTAAGAGCTGCAAACAACGATAGTTTCTGGAATGAAGATAATTTCACCTTTTCTTTTGTGGTTCCGCCGCCATTTTGGTTGACGTGGTGGTTCTATTTGCTGATTTTTATTCTCATAGCAGGGACCAGCTTGCTTTTTATTCAATACAGAACACGCAAAATAAAGCTTTATAACGAACGTCTTCAAAAATTGATTGGTGATCGAACATCGGAGTTGAAGGCATCCAATCAGGAGTTAAAAAAACTTGTTGAGGAAAAGAATAAAATGATGTCCATTTTAGCCCACGATCTGCGCAATCCTTTTACTGGAATTCTGGGATATATCGAATTACTCAAGATAGATTACGAAGAAAAAAAGGATCAGGGAAAACTGGAAATGATGACCATGTTGCTCGACTCCGGCCGTAACACTTTGAATCTACTGGAAAATCTGTTGCAATGGTCCGGGGCAAAAGATGGAGGACTCGATCCAAACCCTGAGATAATCGACATCAGCGAACTTGTACGAGAGGGAATTGATATGACTGAAGCACAATCAGCCTATAAAGATGTTAAAGTGATTTATACTAACGACCAGCCCTATTTTGCAAAAGCTGACCGCAACATGATGTTGTCTGTTGTCAGAAACCTTATGTCAAATGCTATAAAATTTTCAGGTATGAACAGTAAAATTTTTGTGGATATAGATGACAATGGAGATGAATTAATTGTATCTGTAAAAGATGAAGGGATGGGGATTGAATCGAAAGAGCTGGAACTTCTTTTTTCATTAAATGGTAAGCCGCAAAAGCTGGGTACAAAAGGTGAAAAAGGCATCGGAATGGGCTTGCAGTTATGCAAAGAGTTCATAGATAAACACGACGGAAAAATTTGGGCAGAAAGCACTCCCGGTAAAGGAAGTACATTTTATTTTTCACTCGAAAAGGCCAGACATCCCTTTCAGGAAGAGCAAATAACTGAAAAATAGAATTGCATTTATTAAAGCGCTGGCCTGTAAATATGCGGTTCAAACTCCCATTTCGCCTGTTTTTTTGTAGAAACGTATGTTGTGAAGAACTCCGGCAACTGTAAGGCCGGCAATGAGGCCCATCCAGAGCCCTGGTGCTCCATAACCGGCAACAAAACCCATATACCAGGCAAACGGAATTCCAAGCAGCCAGTAAGCTACCAGGTTAACATACATAGGAATTTTGGTGTCTTTCAGGCCACGGAGTGCACCGAATCCGCTCACCTGTAATCCGTCGGAGATCTGAAAAACAGCCGCCATAAACAGTAGCTGTACTGCGACTTCAATGACCGGTAAATCATCGGTGTAGATTGTGGCGATCTGTTCAGGGAAAAGAAAAATTATAGTTGCGGTAACCGTCATAATACAGCAGGAAACTCCCACGCCAACATAACCCCGGAAACGGGCTTCATCAGGGCGTTTACGCCCAATGGAATTCCCTACGCGGGCCGAAATAGCTACTGACAGGCCAAATGGAATCATGAACATCATCGCGGCAAAGTTGATGGCTACCTGGTGCCCGGCAATGGCTACCGTACTGATCGTGCTGACCAGCAGACTTACGACTGCAAACATAGTCACCTCCATTGTAGAGCTGATGCCGATGGGAACACCAATCTGAAGCAGCTCCTTCAGATATTTTTTCTCAGGCAGGCGAATGCGGCTGAAAATTTCAAACCGGTGATAAGGTTTATGAGAATAGGTGAACCAAAACATACCGATAAACATGACTGTGAATACGATGGCTGAGGCGTAACCGGTTCCGACGGCTCCGAGCTGAGGAAATCCAAGCTTGCCAAACATCAGAACGTAATTTGCAGGGATATTAATCAGCGTACCGATCAGGGCCACAAACATGGCAGGACGTGTTACACTTAATCCTTCGTTGAAATAACGAAGTGCACCGTAGGCATAAGCCGGAAAGATACCCCAGGATATCGCCTTCAAATATCCGGAAGCGATCGGGATTATATCTTCCGTTACACCGATGAGCAGGAAAGCGCCATCAAGATTGCGAAGGACAAAAAAGCTGGGCAGGGCAAGCATCTGGCTCAGCCAAAGTACCTGGCGTGCATTTTTTCCGATTCGGTGCAGTTCCCGGCCACCCATATTCTGTGCAACGATCGGTGTAACTGCCATCATACAGCCGAGACAAAGTACCACAAAAGGCATGAGAATACTGGAGCCAACTGCAACTGCAGCCAGGTCTTCCGGGGAGAGACGGCCGGCCATCACTGTATCCACAAAGCTCATGCTCATCTGCAGAAGCTGTGCAAAAATAACCGGAGTGCCGATCTTCAGAAGTGTGGAAACCTCCTTCTTGATTTGTTGACGGTATGTAATGTTTTCGGTAGACATATGAAGGGCAGATGGTACGAAAAAATGAAGAAAAAGATGTATGGTTTTTTGTTGGCGGGTCTACTACGCCACCCACTACGTTGAAGCTTCGAGGGTCAGGAAGGCATCGAAGTCTAAAGTTGCGGGTTTGTTATTTGAAAATTGTGATTTTTTCAAATACAATCGTTTTTTAAGGGAATCCCATTTCAATTAGTTTTTATCGCACAGGATTTTATTTTAAAGAACTCTATTTAACTAATCTGTTTTCAGTTTTATGAATAAAGAGACCCTGTTGAAATGGTCAGTGCCATTTCTTTTGTGTATCGTGGCTGTTACACAAATTTTTCTTTCACATACAAAACATCTCACTCCCTGGAAAGGCGGCGGTTTTGGAATGTTTACTTCCATCGACCGGATGGAACGCAGAGTACTGCACATTACAGCTGAAACAGAGATGGGGAAATATGTTATTGACCCGGAAATCATCATCAGTAACAGAAGAGAATTTTCAAGAATCCAGGCAATGCCTTCCGAAAAAAAACTAAAATCAATCCACGATACGGTTCGGAATTCAGATTGGGCTGTGGATTCAACCGCTGCACCTCCATCCGTTTATCATGAAAATTTAAAGGAGATGGGCTATAGTATTTATCCGCTGAAATGGGTGCCGGGTGATGGAGATGAAGAGATTCGTGAAATCAGGAAAGTACATATTGTTATGAAAAGAATGGTTTTTGATAAAGGAAGTAATGTGATACAACTCACAGATTTAATCAGCTTTGAGGAATAGATGATCCGCAAGGTTACAGATAGATTATCGGAGTTCAACAAAACCTGCCTGGAAGACAGGTTTTTGGAGCTGATTTTACTGATGACATCTGTGATGCTTCTGCTCTTTATGAGACACACATTTATACTTTCAACTACACTTCTTCTTTTTATACCAGCCGCCCTTTTATTCAGAAACTTTTTGGACTCGAAAATTTTCTGGATACTGCTTTCAGTGCTCATGATTACCGGTTTTATCCGGATCTGGCATTCGTCAGACAATCACACCTATCTTACAATTTACTGGGTGCTTGCGATCACACTCTGCACATTTTCAGCGAACCGTTCAGATACAATTTCCTTCAATGCACGGATATTGATTGGCCTTTGCTTCTTTTTTGCCACTCTCTGGAAGTTTCTATCCCCGGAATTTACAGACGGCACTTTTTTCTATTTTACATTTCTGACCGATTCCCGCTTTTTTGAATTTGCCGAACTGACTGCTGGGGTGGATGCCGGGATGAGATCTCATAACCTATTGGTTTACAACGTACTGAATGATCCGATGGGACGGTCGGTTGCCGGCGGATTTGAAAGCACACCGCTTTTATCGGTAATTTCACTATTTATGGTCTGGTGGACCATTTTTATAGAGGGATGGATTGCATTGTCTTTTCTGGCTCCACTCAAATCCAAAATTTCCAAATGGCGGGACATTCCGCTGATTATTTTTATGATCACCACTTACCCTATCGCCACTGTGAGCGGGTTTGCATCGTTATTGGCCGTAATGGGTTTTGCTCAGTGCAGGGAAAACAATAGCTGGATGAGGCCGGTGTATCTTGCAATTTTTATCGCAGTGCCGCTTTTTAATCTTCCGTACCTCAAAGTCCTGCTGGATCTTCTGTAAACAAAAAGAGCCTCTCCCATTTCTGAAAGAGGCTCATTTCTGGCTGTCAACCGAAAGGTTTACATATTTTTTACGATCTCTTCGCCGAATTCCGAGCATTTCAGGAGGGTAGCACCTTCCATCAGCCGCTCAAAATCGTATGTTACACGCTTGCTGCTGATGGCGGTTTCAAGTCCTTTCTCCACCAGGTCCGCGGCTTCACCCCAGCCGAGGTAGCGAAGCATCATCACTGCGGAGAGAATCAGAGAGCCTGGATTCACTTTATCCTGTCCGGTATATTTCGGTGCAGTTCCGTGAGTAGCCTCAAATACGGCAATTCCGCTGTCGTAGTTGATGTTAGCACCCGGCGCAATCCCGATACCGCCTACACAGGCAGCGAGAGCATCGGAGATGTAGTCGCCATTCAGGTTCATCGTGGCAATCACATCGTACTCGGCAGGGCGCGTGAGGATTTGCTGCAGGAAAGCATCTGCAATTACATCTTTCACCACAATACCATTTGGCAGTTTACACCACGGGCCGCCGTCAATTTCTTTAGCACCGAACTCCTCTTTGGCCAGTTCATAGCCCCAATTCTTGAAGCTTCCCTCAGTAAACTTCATGATATTACCCTTATGAACCAGTGTCACACTGTCACGCTTCTGGTCAATGGCATAATTAATCGCCGCACGAACCAGACGCTTGGTACCTTCAATCGAAATAGGTTTGATACCCAGTGAAGATGTATCAGGGAAACGGATATTGGTGGTGCCCAGCTCATTCATCAGAAAATCTTTCAATTTCTGATTCTCAGGTGTTCCTGTCTGATATTCAATTCCCGCATAAATATCTTCGGTATTTTCGCGGAAGATCACCATGTCGGTCAGCTCGGGCTGACGCACAGGGCTTGGAGTTCCCTGGTAGTATTTTACAGGGCGTACACACGCAAAAAGATCCAGTTTTTGACGAATTGCCACATTCAGCGAACGAATACCGCCACCAACAGGAGTCGTCAGAGGCCCCTTAATACCTACCAGGTACTCCTGAAATGCTGTGAGTGTATCTTGAGGGAGCCAATCGTCATTGCCATAAACTTCAAGGGCTTTTTCACCAGCATATACTTCAAACCAATTAATTTTTTTCTCGCCGTTGTACGCTTTTTTCACAGCACTGTCCACCACATGCTTCATGGCCGGTGTAATATCAATTCCAATACCATCACCTTCAATAAACGGGATTATGGGATCATTCCCAACGTTCAGCGAACCATCATCATTTTTCTTGACAATGGATCCTTCAGAAGGTCTTTTCAATTTTTCAAAACTCATTCCAATTCAAATTTTTGGTTAGCATTTATTTTATCCATTAAAAATAGTGAAAATCAACCGAATTTGTTTAACCGAAATAATTTTAGGGTGGAAACAAAGCAAACGGCTGGTATCTGCGCTTTTAGATTGAGATTGGGATTTAGTGCTACTACTGTCGTTTCAAAGATCAAATGACGGGAAAGCCCGCAATGTTTTTGCTTCAAAATGGCTGCATAATTCTATTCTTACTGCCATTGGTGCCAAGAAAACATTGCGGGT
>SLGL01000380.1 GCA_007123785.1 Balneolaceae bacterium | reverse complement strand
TAGAGCAGATGCTGAAAGATGGGTTGTTTGAATCGGGTGTGAGCCGTATCGGGGCCGAACAGGAGTTCTGTCTTGTAAATAAATACTACCGTCCGTCTCTGCACGCCCTTGAAATACTGGAAAAAATTGATGATCCGCACTTTACATCCGAGCTGGCACGCTATAACCTTGAGATCAACCTCGATCCCTTCGAACTGAATGAAGGCTGTCTTTCGAAAATGGAAACCCACCTCAATACGCTGATAAAAAAAGCGCAGGAGGCAGCTGCCGCACTCGATGAAAAAATTATATTGACCGGAATACTGCCATCCATCGATTTCCGGGCGGTTCAGACCGAGTACATGACTCCGAAACCGCGTTATGAAGCTCTTTCCAATATTATGGCTGAGTTACGTGGAGAAGACTTTGAACTGAATATCACCGGTGTGGATGAACTGATTTTGACGCACCATAATATTCTGTTTGAAGCGTGCAATACAAGTTTTCAGTGCCATTTGCAGGTTGAGCCCGAAGAGTTTGCCGATATGTACAACTGGGCCCAGATGCTCTCCGGACCGGTGCTGTCGGTCTGTGCAAATTCTCCTCTTCTTATTGGTAAACAGTTGTGGGCGGAAACCCGAATCCCGCTTTTTCAGCAGAGCATTGATACGCGCGGGAAAGGCTATCATCTGAGGGAACGGGAGCAGAGGGTGACGTTTGGAAACCGCTGGATTACCGGAATTGGGGATGTGTACAAAAATGACATTGCACGGCACACAATTCTTTTTCTGACTGATATTAAAAAAGATTCCCTGGAAGTGTTGAAAAAAGGAAAAATTCCCAAACTGGAGGCTCTTCAGCTTCACAACGGAACCATCTATAAATGGAACAGGCCCTGTTATGGAGTTACAAACGGAGTTCCGCATATGAGAATCGAAAACCGGTACATACCATCAGGCCCGACTGTTTTGGATGAGATTTCCAATCTTGCTTTTTGGGTTGGATTGATGAGTAATATGCCCGATAAAATAAGAGGTAACTGGGATTCCATTCCGTTCGAAGAAGCCAAAGAAAATTTCTACAAAGCAGCGATGTGGGGTATTCAAAGCGGAATGGTTTGGGATAATGAATTGATGTCGGCCCGCAGGCTAATTCTGGACCACCTGCTGCCGATGGCACGCGAGGGATTGGAAAAGAAAAAGATCAGCCGGTCGGAGATTGACCGTTACCTTTCTGTGATCGAAGCGCGTGCATCTGGCTATGCCACCGGTGCGCGCTGGCAGGTGAAAAGTTATCGGAAACTGAAAAAATCTCTGGAACGCGATGAAGCTACGGTAGCTTTGACGGCCATTATGTACAACCGCAAGCAGAGCGGAAAGCCCGTGCACGAATGGGAACTGCCGGGTGATGAGGAAGCTGAAAACCTCGAAATGTATTACGACGTGGTGGGCAACATTATGGCTACCGACCTGATAACAGCTAATGAAAACGATCTGGCCGAACTTGTTCTGAAAGTGATGGACTGGCGCAATATTCGCCATCTCCCCGTTGAGGACAGTCGCGGAAAGTTAAAGGGAATTATTACAAAGAAGCGACTTGTTCGTTATCTTAACAACCCCGGCCGAAAAGCCCTCTTAACGGCAGCAGATGTGATGGAAACAGACCCCGTGACTATTAGTCCGAATGATGATATCAAGTTCGCGATGCTGTTAATGCTGGATAAGGGAATAAGCAGTCTTCCTGTTGTTGAAAAAGGCGAATTGGTTGGGATTATTACAGACTATGATACGCAAAATGTCTGGAACAAGATGAAGAAGCAGGGTAATGTTAAAAAGTAATATAAAGCATAGCAACTCCGAACATATTGAACGCGTTCGGTGGAAAAAATCAGGAGATAAAACAGGCCCCGTTCTGGTACTGTTTGTTGGAATCCACGGCAATGAACCAGCAGGATTGAAAGCAATTGACCGGATTGCGGATATTCTTAACGAAAAAGAGACAGAATTTGGGGGAACGGTATACGCTATTACCGGGAATATTCGTGCACTGGAGCTTGGGGTTCGCTTTCTCGATACAGACCTGAACCGTCTCTGGGAGGTATTTTATACCGATAAAGATTTTTCGCTGAAAAAAAATGGAAAACAGCAGCCATCCGAATATGGAGAAAGTCTTGAAATTAAGCGCACAGTAGATCAAATTATCAAAAAGCACATAGATCAGCCCGGTGACCTTATTTTTGCCGACTTGCACACCACATCATCACAAAGCTGTGCATTTATTCTGCTGAACGACACTCTCGCCAACCGTAAACTTTCCCGGAAATTTCCTGTGCCGCATATTCTGGGGATTGAAGAAAATATTGAGGGAACCTTGCTAAGTTATATCAACAACTTAGGATACAAGGCTGTCGGTTTTGAAGCGGGTGCCCATCTCGATGATGTTTCGGTAGAGAGAAGTGAGGCATTTTTGTGGCTCCTTTTTTATAACACCGGCATTCTGGAAATATCCGATTTAAAACTCAGGAAAGTTCGGAAGACGCTCGAAGCTCATCCCGGGGTGCCTGATAGCTACTATCAGGTAAAGTACCACAAGCTGGTAGATGATCCGGAAAAGTTTGAAATGATTTCGGGATTCGAAAATTTTGATGTTGTAAAAAAAGATACACCTCTGGCTTACGAACATGGAGAACTGATTCGCGCGCCCATTTCAGGCAGGATATTCATGCCGCTCTATCAGAATGTAGGGCACGATGGGTTTATGATTATCCGTGAAGTATCCGAATTTTGGCTGGAATTATCTGCCATACTAAGAAAGAGTCCGTTTCATGGCCTGCTGAAATTCTTACCCGGTGTGAAAAAAATCAACTCCAGGAGTTATGAGGTTGATTTGAGAATTGCCCGGTTCCTGGTGCGGGATATTTTTCACCTGATGGGTTATCGAGTCACCGAAAAAGATGAAAATACACTGATCTGTTACAGGCGTTAGCAACCTCGGTAAACGGGAAAGTTATTGAAAGAAGAGTGATTCTTCCTTTTTGTTAAAGGCAAATTGATATAGCGGCTGTAAAATCCCCTCTTTGAGAGGGGAAATGTGAAGACAAAAAGGCGGAGCCTGATTTGTCGAACGAGGGGTGTGTTCTGGGGATAGGTCCTTTTTCTTTGACCTGAGCCCGTTTCATGGCTTGGTAAACACACATCTCGTCAGTCAACAAATCACGACAAGTCGTGTTTTTGACTAACTTTCCCCTATCAAGAGGTTTTCGAAATCCGACCCGTCGGGGAGGGGATTTCCAATTATCTCAAAAATAACTACATAGAATTCCTGTAGAGCATTAAAATATTTACTGTGAGATATCCAGGCAAAAGAGAATTCTATTCAAGCTGCTTTTCCCTTTTGCCTCATCACGATTCCCTCTATCTTCACAGGTCATGATTCAATTTTCATTTTTTTGATTACTTATGCTTGATTATCGTTTTGTTGACGGAACACGGCTCACTTCTGTAGTGGAAGCTCTTATTTTTGCCAGTCCCGATCCTCTTTCATGGCAAAAGATCTCTTCTATCATCAAAGAGAGTGAGGAGGAACTGGACCTTGATGAGACGGTGATAAGCCGGATTGTGGGTCAGCTCAATGAGCGCTTTGAGCAGAATGACCTCTCCTTCCGGATTGAGCAAACCGGCGGAGGCTATACGTTTGTCACGCAGCCGCGCTATCATCCCTGGCTCAGTATCTTCCAGCATGAAAACGCCTACCGCCGACTTTCGCAATCAGCGATCGAAACACTGGCGATTGTAGCATACCGGCAGCCTGTCACAAAGCCGGAGGTGGACAGCATTCGCGGCGTGGATTCGGGTTATATTTTACGGCAGCTACTTGAAAAGATGCTCGTGAAAGTATCTGGCCGTGCCGATTCACCGGGGAAACCGCTTCTCTACAAAACCACACCCGAATTCCTGAAACATTTCGGTATTAACTCGGTCGATGAACTGCCCAAACCACGTGAAATTGATGAAATATTGAAGGACGATGACATGGCCGAACACCGTAAAATGCTGATGGAGCGGCAAATGGAACTCGACGATGAGAAAGCAAAAGAGCTGTTTGAGGATTTTGCCGAAGAAAACAGCGGCGATGAATCCAATGAGTCAAAAGAAATGGACCGGTAAGGGTAATGCACGGAACAGCAGAAACCGAAAAACAGATAAACTGAAATATATCCAGCCGGGAAAGTAACTCCCTAACCCGGATTTCGTTTCACGCCTGTCCCGAACAAAGGTGTCGGGAGGAATCGCTTGTCGCTGCTTGCTAAACAAATGATCATTCCGGCTGGCTATTGCTTGGATTTTGGGGAATTTATATTATTTAAAAAGGTTAGATTCAATTTAATCATGACCTGCCTATTCATTAACCTAATTATTCCAGTCCTATGAAAAACTCATTTATGTTTTTATCCGCTGCAATCCTGCTTTCGTTTTTTTTGATGGCAAATCTTCACGCCGAAGAAGACCCGCTGCTTGGTTCATGGTCGTTTGAAGTAGCCCAGGCGCCCTGGGAATACAGCAAAGGCAAAGTTATCTTTGAAACCGGTGAAGAAAATTTGATCACCGCAAAAGTTCTGTTTGATTCAGGCCGTCAACTTTCCGTCAGGGAAGTGCTCTATGAGGATGGTGAAGTCCGGTTCCAGACGATGGTAGACGGTTACAGAGTAAACTCAGTGTTCATACTCGAAGATGATTCCCTTACCGGCCATGTGGAAACGGTTGAAGGAAATATGGATTTCAAAGCATCCAGGGAAAAGGAAGAAACTGCAGAAACCGATGAATAGATTGACTGAAAAATGCCCAAACAATAAAGTAACTACCTAACCAATTACTTTTGTTCAAACCAAACTTTTCACTGTTCTTCGGTTTCAAACGGATCATCTTCATAGTCGATCTCCTGGCTGCCTTCTTAAGTGAAACCGGTAATATTGGAATCTAATTTCAAAATTGGGGAAACTCCCCAAAAAGCAGCTATTGAGTTCAATGTTCAAAGTGTGTATATTTATACACACTCAAGAAATAAATCAATCCCGTTTTGCCTGAAAAAAGTTTAACGTCATCTGTTTTATTGGATCGCTTTGGAATTGGTGTGTCCGGAATCTGTGCTATTCATTGTCTGGTGGTTCCGGTCCTGATTTCTGTGTTGCCGTTATGGTCGGTCTCGATGACGATCCATGAATGGCTTCATCCTCTTTTTATTTTGTTGTTACTGCCTGTAGTCTATTTTGCTGCGAAAAGAAGCCATTACGACCGTAAAATTACCACACTATTGATTACCGGCTTTCTGTTGCTGCTGGCCGGATGGCTGCTCGGCCACTTTTGGCTCGGCCTGATTTTTGAATCGGCAGCAACCTTTACCGGCAGTATTTTGTTGATTGCCGGACACTGGTTCAATTACCGGCATCATCGTGTTTGTACCAACCATCGCCATAATCATCATCCTGTTGTGACAGAAGAAAACTAACTGAATATGAAACGACTCAATTTTACCTTAGACAACAACACCGTTTCACTTCTGAATAAACTTTCTGAAAAATATTATGGCGGGAATAAGTCGCAAACCGTTCGTGCTGCACTCGAAAGCCTGGCAGCGAGACAGGGACACGATGGATGGATCATAACTGGCTACACACCGCTCCGCATTGATCATGAAGTAAATTGCCACACCTGCGGATCGGAACACAATGAAGGAAATATTTTGTTCAAACCCGTATTTGAAAAAGGGAACAGCCCACAGGCCATCAAGCAGATTCCCAGTGAAGAGTGGGTGGAATGTTCAGTATGTGTAGAGAAGCAGTAACAGAAAAGTTATCAATTTTGTTTTCAATTATTTATATAATGTGATCCGGAAAATCAAACATATCTATTGGCCATGTACAGCGCTGCTTACAGCCATTGGGATGTTTCTGTGGATGATTCACCCGGTTGTTCATCTTGCCGATTCCCACACTGACAGTCACCATTCTTCGGAAAACAGTGGAGTGCCAGATTTTCCCGATGAAGATTGCTTTGAATGTGTACTTACAACAACTGCTCTGTTACAGGCAGATTCTGCTCAGGAAGAAAAGCTCTCTGCTACAGGTTTACCCCTTTTAATGCCGGATTATCCTCCGGTCAGAACTTTCGCAGGCCACGGTTTTTCCCTGCGCGCCCCTCCCGGTTTATACGTTTAACCCACATTTCTCACCAAGAAATGCGGGGTAACCAAAGCTCATCCAATCATGCAGGTTCAGTGAACCTGTA
>SLGL01000249.1 GCA_007123785.1 Balneolaceae bacterium | reverse complement strand
TGAATTGAATGACTATTTTTTTTTTGAATTATTAAAAAGAACTGATCGAATGGCTGATAAACCCAAAAGAAATGACCCGTGCCACTGCGGCAGCGGCAACAAATACAAAAACTGCTGCCAGTACAATGATGACAAGAAAAAGAGCTCCTGGCTTGGTATTGCTGGCCTCGTAATACTTTTTGTCTTCGGTTTGTGGCTGTTCAGCACCTATGTTTCCGGCAGCTCACAGCCAGATTGCCCTCCCGGCACCGTCTGGTCTGATGCTCATCAGCACTGTCATTAAATTTATGTAAACCATTGCGACTCTTGCCGCATAGCGATCCCACCGGACAGGAACCCGGAAAAATACCGATCACTCTGCCAGGTCGCAGAACAAATCGACCTTATCTATTAACCCACAATGTATCCGGCAGAACCTCTTATTGCTGTATCCCTCGACCCCGATAATAGAACGTCGGCACACAATCGAATTTCGCAGTGGGACTGAGCCGCTTTTATGCTCAATACCTTCTCCAATTATCAAGTAATTTATCTCTATTCTTGCTATTTTTGGAGGCTGTCAGATACACTATGTATGAGTTTATAACCACCTATGATTAAAACACCCTATTTACTTTTTCTCGGAGACGCCCCCGATCAGCTTGCCGTGAAAGTGGCGAAAGGAATACGCGACTGGCGGCCCGAATACTCTGTGGGTCAGCTTCGCCTCAACGGATGTAATGCAGATCTCGGCCTTCCCGACATGACACTTGAAGAAGCCCGTAATGCCGGCGCCCAAACCATGGTGATTGGCGTGGCCAACCGCGGAGGGGTTATCTCCGAAACCTGGAAGGAGATGATGCTTCAGGCACTTGAGCAGGGCTTTGACCTTGCCTCAGGCCTGCACAAACTATTGCGAAACGATCATCTGCTTTCTGCAACCGCAGACAAACACAGCCGTGAACTGTTCGATGTACGCGTGCCCCAAAACGAATTCCCTATTGCAACCGGTGTGCGGCGTTCCGGTAAACGATGCCTCGCTGTGGGCACCGACTGCTCGGTCGGGAAAATGTACACTGCCCTGGCAATGGAAAAAGAGATGCATGCACGCAAGATGAAAGCCACATTCCGCGCCACCGGACAAACCGGAATCCTTATCACCGGTGGGGGAATTCCCCTGGATGCCATTCCTGCCGATTTTATGGCAGGTGCGGTTGAGTGGCTCACCCCGGATAACGATCCCGACCACTGGGACCTGATTGAAGGGCAGGGATCACTGTTTCATATCTCTTTTTCGGGTGTAACGCTTGCTCTCATTCACGGCGGCCAGCCAGATGCACTTATTCTCAGCCATGAACCTACCCGGGAACACATGCGTGGATTACCCGGTTTTAAATTACCAACACTCGAAGCCCTGCGCGACCTGTCACTTCAGACCGCTCAAATGGTGAACCCAGACTGCCGCGTTGTTGGCATTTCGGTCAACACTGCGGCCCTTTCCGATGAGGAAGCCGAAGATTATCTGAATGAAGTTGAATCCCGGATGGACCTGCCCACAACAGATCCCTATCGCCATGGAGCAGCCCGCCTTGTAGACGCACTTGAAACCTTTGAATGAGCCGCTTTCAGACTGATATTCGAACAGAATCCTTTGCACTCGCAGAGGTCTTTACCATCGCACGCGGGTCGCGAACCCATGCCGAAGTGATTACCGTATGCGTAACCAAAAATGGAATCACAGGACGCGGAGAGTGCGTTCCCTACTCCCGCTACGATGAAACCATTGAAAACGTAACGCACCAGATCCGTTCACTGCCCCCTGATTTTGACCGTGTCGCCCTTCAGGAGATGCTCCCTGCCGGGGCAGCACGAAATGCCATTGACTGCGCCTTGTGGGACCTTGAAGCCAAATCCGTAAATAAACGGGTATGGGAGCTGGCCGGCTTGCCTGAACCCACACCTCAAATAACTGCATTCACCCTTTCGATCGCGTCGCCGAAAAAGATGAAAGCGGCCGCTGAAAAAAATGCACACCTTCCCCTGCTGAAAATCAAGCTGGGCACTCCGGATGACATGCCGCGCCTTGAAGCCGTTCGTGAAGGTGCTCCCGATTCACGAATTATTGTGGATGCAAATGAGGGCTGGACCGCAGAAGTATATAAAGAGCTGTCCCCTCACCTGCTGCGGCTGGGTGTAACGATGGTGGAACAGCCGCTTCCCGCTGGTGAAGACGGACTTCTGGAAGAGATAGAACGCCCCCTGCCGGTCTGTGCCGATGAATCGTGCCACGACCGGAACAGCCTCCCCGCCCTGAAAGGCCGCTACGACATGGTCAATATCAAGCTTGATAAAACAGGCGGATTGACCGAGGCACTCGCTCTGCGTGACGCTGCCCGCATAGAAGGTTACGATATTATGGTGGGTTGCATGGTTGGATCTTCCCTTGCCATGGCTCCTGCTGTTATTGTCGCCCAGGGAGCTGCCGTCACAGACCTTGATGGCCCTCTTCTTTTAGCTGAAGACCGCGCAAACCCCCTCCGTTATGATGAATCCGGTGTCCATCCCCCGCAACCCGAACTTTGGGGATGAGAGAAACTGACTCTGGAAACCAGTGACAGTGGGTTAAACCGGATTTCGGCACAGCATCACAATGTGATAGTCCAGACGGGCCAGTTCTTTGGCGGTTATATTTCCAATTCCAGAGTTTGCCCCTGTTACTACTGCAATTTTTTCTGGCATCAATATTTATATTTAATTCTGTTACTGCCTGTCAAACAATATTCAAATGCCTTTGCATTCCTGGAGTTCTGTATTTATTTAGCCATGATATCATCTCCCGGGAATTGCTTCGCTCAGTGCTCACAGTAATTTTGTTCAATATATCGTAACCATCTATTTTGTAATACTTTATTATTCAAATTAATTATCTTCATAATAAAGGACGCTCCTTAATCAAATAATATTCTTTTTTTAATTATCCATTTTTTGTATTTAGAATATTAATACAATTAGCAGCATTCCTTTGTATTGACCAAACGATTTACCCGGATTAATGGTGATGTCAGACATTCAAAATTCCTCTGTAAGTAGTTGTTCAATCTTCATTTTGTCAGGCCTGATGCTGCTTTTGGCGGGTTGCTCTTCCGATGTACCCAGGCTTGCCGAAGGAGAAGAACCTCTGCCTGAAGTTGTGGATTTTAATCAACATATTCGCGGTATTTTGTCTGACACCTGTTTTGCCTGCCACGGCCCCGATGAAATGGCTCGTGAAGCCACCCTCCGCCTTGATACGGAGGAGGGCGCTTTTTCTCCCCTTGAAAGTGACAACAGAAAGTCTGCCATCGTCCCCGGCAACGCCAATGCGAGCGAAATCTACCGTCGCATCATCTCGGACGACCCCGATTATATGATGCCGCCCCCCACATCCAACCTGAGCCTGACCAACCGTGAAATTGCCCTTATCAAAAAATGGATTGATCAGGGTGCTGAATATCAGCCGCACTGGGCATTTATTGCGCCGGAAAAACCGGAGTTACCTCAAGTCTCAAATGCAGAATGGCCACAAAATGAGATTGACTATTTTACCCTTGAAAAAATTGAAGCTGCGGGAGTATCTCCCTCAGACCGTGCAAACCGTGAAATCCTCCTTCGCCGTGTCTCGTTTGACCTGACCGGGCTTCCTCCCACCATCGAAGAACTGGACCGATTCCTGGAGGATGATTCGCCCGATGCGTATGAAAAAGCGGTAGACCGCCTGCTGGCTTCCCACTCATACGGTGAACGCCTTGCTACCGAATGGCTCGATGTGGCCCGCTATGCCGACACCCATGGCTACCAGGACGATGGCGCCAACGAGATGTGGCCCTGGCGGGAGTGGGTCATCAGCGCATTTAATCGAAACATGCCGTTTGATCAATTTGCAACCTGGCAGCTTGCCGGAGACCTGCTGCCGGATGCAACTCGTGAACAGCGCCTGGCTACCGGATTCGGTCGTGCTCATCAGCAGAGCCAGGAAGGGGGAATCATAGGTGAGGAATATCGCGTGGAGTATGTGGCCGATCGTGTGCAGACCACCGGAACCGCTTTTCTCGCTATAACCATGCAATGCGCCCGCTGCCACGATCACAAATACGATCCCGTCTCCGAAAAAGAGTATTATGAACTTGCTGCATTTTTCGACAATATCAACGATATCGGACAGATTCCCAACCGCGGTGCTGCGGGCCCTACTATCTTGTTGCCGGATGACGAAACCGACGAACTGATCACCTATCTCGAAAGCCGCATTTCTGAAAATGAAGATGTTTTGAACCGGCTGAAATCCAGCCAAGCCGATGCGTTTAATGAATGGCTGTCTCAGCCCGCTCTTGCTGAACAACTCGAAACAGAAAACGAAGGCCTTTATGCCTATATGAGTTTTGACTCTATCCAGGGAGACAGCGCTGTAGTTGTGCAGGGACGCGACAGCCTGCTTACCGCCTGGATTACCGGCAGCCTGGAAGAAAAGGAGGGTGTAAACGGCGGATCCATCGAATTTCGTCACGGAAATGCTCTGAACCTCCCTCGGGAGTTTGCTCGTTTTGACCGAACCGATCCGTTTTCTCTGAGCTTCTGGATTTATCCGCCCGAATCGACCGGTGAAGTTCCGGTACTTGTAAAAAAAGGAGCCATCTTTATCGGACACCGCGGGTATGACGTCTCTCTGTTTAACCACCGCGTATCTATGAGGCTGGCTCACGGCTGGCCATTTAATTCAATCCAGGTCCTCACAAACGATCCGCTTAAACCGGGTGAATGGAGCCATGTTTCAGTTACCTACAACGGATCAAGCAGAGCCGAAGGCATAGAGATTTACGTGAACGGGGAATCTCAGCCACTGCACACCGAACACGACAATTTGTTCAAAAATATTATGATTCCGTATGACGAACCGCGTTACGGCTCTCAGAATTTTCTGATTGGCCACCGCCATTCGTTCGAGTCGATGCGTTATGAAGGAATGCGAATCGATGAAGTGCGTCTGTACGAACGCGAGATCAGCTCAGCCGAAGCCCTTATGCTCTCTGACAACCAACAGAAATTGAACCGGATCCTGGCTGCAGTACCTTCACAGATGAGTGACGAAGAAAAAACGATTCTTTTCAGTCACTATCTCCTTCACGCCGATCCGGAAATCAATGAACAGAAAGAAAACCTCCGAAATTATAGAGAAGAGCTGAGCAGTGTAAAAGACACTCTTCCCGAAGTGATGGTGATGGAAGAGCGGCTCAACCGCCGCACCTCCTATATCCGTGAACGTGGTATGTACGATCAGCTTGGCGAAGTGGTTTACCCCGGGGTTCCGACGAGCATCCTGGAGTTTCCCGAAGAGTTTCCGCAAAACCGTCTCGGGCTGGCCAAATGGATTATGCATGATGAAAATCCGCTCACTGCCCGTGTTCTTGTCAACCGGTACTGGCAGATGCTCTTCGGAACCGGCCTTGTGGATACACCGGATGATTTCGGGAACCAGGGTTCGATGCCAAGCCACCCCGAACTTCTCGACTGGCTGGCCGTGGAATTCCGTGAAAGCGGCTGGAATTTAAAGGAACTGCTCAAAACGATGGTGATGTCGGCAACCTATCAGCAATCATCAATTATAGCGCCGGATATGCTTGAAAGAGATCCCAATAACCGGCTTCTCGCACGGGGTCCGCGTTACCGGATGACCGCCGAAATGATCCGCGATAACGCGCTGCTTGCAAGCGGCCTGCTGGTGGATGAAGTTGGCGGCCCCAGTGTATTTCCCTATCAGCCCGATGGATTGTGGGAAGAGACCACTTCGGGCCGGCACCTCACCGAATACTTCCAGGACAGCGGAGAAAATCTCTATCGGAGAAGTCTCTACACCTTCTGGAAACGGACTGTACCCCCGCCCGGTATGACCACCTTCGATGCCGCCATGCGTACACATCCCACTGTCCAGCGGGAAGCCACCAGCACCCCGCTTCAGGCTCTCCACACTCTGAATGACCCTATTTATGTGGAGTCATCCCGGCTGCTGGCCGAACGGATGCTTAAAGAGGGCGGCGAAAGCCTCGATGAACAGATCACCTTTGCGTTCCGGGCTGCCGTATCGCGCAAGCCGAATGAGAGGGAGCTTTCGATTCTGACTGAACTTTTTGAAGAGGAATATCAAACCTATAAATCCGAACCCGAATTAGCTGAAGAGTTGCTGAAAACAGGTGAGTATCCTGCAGATCCCGAACTCGATTCGGTTGAAGTAGCCGCCAGAACAATCCTGGCAAGTGCCATTTTTAATTTAGATGAAACACTGACAAAACATTAAAACCGGAAATTTCTATTTCTAATTTTTCAAATAAGAAATATTCAAATCATAATTACAGGACTAAACCTTAACAAAACTCTTTGAAATTTGGAGCTTATGATTTGGAACAATTCTTATTATCATAATTTTAATCAATTTAAAAAGGCAGAAAATCATGTCTGACGAAATTTATAAATGCAACTGCAACATCAACCGGCGACATTTTCTTTCCAAAACCAGCATGGGACTGGGAGCGGCTGCACTGGCTTCACTTCTGAGTCCGGCCCTGCTTTTTTCCAAAAAGAGTGACCCATCCGCCGGAGCACTCGATACTCCCCATGTGATTCCGAAGGCGAAACGGATCATCTTTCTTTTTCAGAGCGGCGGCCCCTCCCAGCATGATCTCTTCGACTATAAACCGAAACTGACCGAACTGGAAGGAGAAGATCTCCCCGATTCGGTGATGGGAGAACAGCGGCTGACCGGCATGACAGCCAATCAGTCCGGATTTCCTATGGCAGGCGCACGATGGAAATTTAAGCGTCACGGTAAAAGCGGTGCTTGGGTAAGCGACCTTTTGCCACACACCGCAGGTATTGTGGATGATCTCTGTTTTCTGAAAACGGTATACACCGAGGAGATCAATCACGATCCGGCCATCACGTTTTTCCAGACCGGTTCACCACAGCCTGGACTGCCAAGTATCGGTTCGTGGCTCAGTTATGGACTTGGATCAGAAAATGAAAACCTGCCGGCATTTACCGTGCTGATTTCAAGAGGGACCGGGCGGCCATTCGATCAGCCTCTCTACTCCCGTTTGTGGGGCAGCGGAATACTTCCCTCGCTTCATCAGGGTGTGCAGTTCCGTGCAGGCAGCGAGCCGGTTCTCAATCTCAAAAATCCCAAAGGGATGAAAAAGATAACGCGGCGAAATATGCTGGCCGCGCTGAAAGACCTGAATGAACTCCACCTCAACGAATACGGTGATCCGGAAATCACCACTCGTATATCCCAGTACGAGATGGCCTACCGGATGCAGACATCCGTCCCCGAAACCATGGATGTTTCCGATGAACCTGAATCCACATATGAACTTTATGGAGAGGAAGCCCGCACACCTGGAACCTACGCAGCCAATTGCCTGCTGGCCCGCCGGCTGGCCGAACGCGATGTGAGGTTCATTCAGCTCTATCACATGGGATGGGATCAGCACGACGGCATCCCAAACCAGCTCCCGCTGCAGTGTAAAGATGTAGATCAGGCCTCCGCTGCCCTGGTAAAAGATCTGAAACAGCGCGGACTTTTAGATGATACCCTTGTCATTTGGGGCGGAGAATTTGGCCGGACAGCCTATTGCCAGGGCCCTCTTACAAAACAAACCTACGGACGTGATCACCATCCGCGCTGTTTTACCATGTGGATGGCAGGTGGCGGAATCAAACAGGGTATTACCTACGGTGAGACGGATGATTTCGGGTACAATGTGGTTCGTGACCCGGTTCACATTCACGACCTTCAGGCTACTATCCTTCACCTGATGGGTGTCAATCACGAACGCCTCACCTACCGTGCACAAGGCCGCCGATTTCGACTTACAGACGTCCATGGAGAAGTTGTTCATGATATTGTTGCCTGAGGTCGTAATGGCTCAATTTACCTTTCCCGGATTGATATCACCGGAAAGACCCAAATCTTCTCAAGATCAGGGAAAATTTCTTCGATTAACCGGCGTATCCGGAGTTCGGAAAACAAAAGATATGTTACATTTACAGACAACAGTATATTCACACCTATAGCAGAATCAGCCTGACCTTATGAACCGAACGTTTCTTTTCCCTGTTGCGATACTCCTCTGTCTGCTTTCTGTCATTTTGCTGCATACTACTCCCGCTGACGCTTTTTTTCTGAATGAATCAGAAGACCTCCTGGCTGAAACTGTTTCGGAATCCTCTGACATCTCATTATTTTTTGGCCGGTTTCATCCCGTGTTGGTTCACCTGCCGATCGGTTTTCTGTTGATGGCTTTTTTGCTCGAATTTATGAGCCTGATCAAACGCTACGAGCAGCTTGCACACGCCGTGCCTTTTGTTCTGCTTATGGGATTTCTGAGCGGCCTCTTTTCTGCTGCAACCGGCTGGCTGCTTTCTGATGGAGGTGGTTACGGCGAAGACCTGCTTTGGCTTCACAAGTGGCTGGGAATCAGTGTAGTGGTACTTTCACTGGCCGCCTGGCTGTTGAGGATTACGCTCTATGATGATCCATTCTACAAAAAAATCTTCCGCGTTACCCTCACCGTGATGGTTATTGTCCTGATCGGCGCAGGACATTATGGCGGCAGTCTCACCCACGGTTCCGATTACCTCTTCCGCTATATGCCTGAACCGGTACGGAGCTGGATCGGTGTTGAAGAGGAAGAACCTGAACAGCTTTCATTAATTGAAAACCTCGAAACGGCCCATGTGTACCGTGATGTGATCGAACCGATTTTTGCAGCCCGTTGCCAGAGCTGTCACGATCCCGACCGGACCGAAGGTGAACTTTTGATGACCTCCTACGAAAACCTGATGAGAGGCGGAGAGAGCGGCCCGCCCATTGAACCGCATCAAGCCGAAGAAAGTGATCTCTACCGAAGGCTGAGGCTGCCCGACCGCCACGATGACCGGATGCCGCCAAGAGGACGAACTCAGCTTACGGCCGATCAGATCCGCCTCATCGGCTGGTGGATTGAACAGGGAGCTCCCTCCGATCCGCTGGTGACCGAACTGGAAAGGCCCGGAGAGATTCAAACCATCCTCGAACGATTAACTGTAGGTGGACAGCCGTTTTTTGAACGCGTGCAGGTCGCTCAGGCCGATCCGCAAATCATTGAAGAAGCCCAAAGCCGCGGGTTTCGCATTTCACCCGTTTCAGAAGGCACAGCATTTTTACATGTAAACACACTTCAATCAAAAACCTCCGTCACGGCCGAAGATATCGAGGCGCTGCTTCCGCTTTCCGAACAGATTACCTGGCTGAATTTAAGCCGAACATCGGTGCAGGATGATGACCTGGAGCTTCTCCCGGAATTCAGAAATCTCACCCGGCTCTATCTTCAGCATACCGGGATTTCAGACGGTACGCTTGCCCGGGTCCAGTCACTCGAAAACCTGGAATACCTCAACCTCTACGCCACTGGTGTTACTGATGCTGGGCTCAGTTATCTGGAATCTCTGCAAAATCTCAACACACTCTATCTTTGGCAAACCGATGTTACTGCAGACGGGGCAATCGCTCTGCGTGACCGGATATCTGGTATCTACATTAATATGGGTGTGGAATTTGAGGAAGAGTAAATATTTTTCAACAGATCTGTTTCTGAATCCAGAAGCAGTCGCGATAAGAATACAAAAAATCGAATATCGCTGCGTCCTTACATCGCTTCAATCGAATATCATTGGATATAACGATTCAGAAGATATACGATTTTCGGTTTAGCGATTTATATATTGCTGAAAAAGTAATAGGCAAGTATTATCGCAACGCCCACCTTCAGTACAAGAGAAATCAGAAATCCCACAAAGGATCCCATCGCCACTTTCAGAGCTGAACCCGACCTTTTTCCTGTAATCAATTCACCGATAAAGGCTCCCGCGATCGGCCCCACGAAGATTCCCATCGGCGGAAAGAAAACAAGCCCGACTGCAAAACCGACAAATGTTCCGTAGATACCCATTTTACTCCCTCCCATCCGGCGACTGCCTTCTGCGGGTACAAAACTCTCAAGTGTAACTGCTACTGCAACAATCAATCCCCAGAACACCAAAAAAAACCATGAAAAAGGATAATCGTGTGTGAACTGAAGAATGAGAAGTCCGATATAACTGAGAGGAGGCCCGGGAACCACTGGCACAAATGCACCGATAATTCCTGCAGTAATGAACAGTGCACCTATAACAATCCAGATGGTTTCCAACATTTTCCCGGTTTATGAGTTGATGTAATTTCTTATTGTAGTACTCAATTATTGCCTTACGTAATCGCGAAAACCTTCACTCATCCATTCCTGAACACCTTCTTCTGTATTCATGTAAATCACAGCCTCTGTATTTTCAAGTGAATCAATAAGGCGGATACCTTCTTCCGGTTCCATCAGTGTTAGAACAGAGGCGTAAGCATCGGCCCAGGTTCCTTTATCTGATATTACGGTGGCCTGAATCTGGCTTACAGCCCCCAATCCTGTTTTCGGATCTATAATGTGTGAATATCGCTGTCCGTCAATTTCCACAAATTGAAACATATCCCCGGATGTGGTTACGGTTTTTCCGGTCAGGTTCAATGAAATAAAGCTCGATTGGTTCTGACCCATATTTTTCGGGATAGCCACGTCCCAGTAATCCCTGCCCGGAGGTGGATCACCCAGGGTGATGTCTCCACCCCCATCCACCAATGAAGAGTATATCCCTCGCTCTCGGAGAACTCTCACCGCTTCTTCGGCTGCATATCCTTTAGCAATGCCGCCAAGATCGAGTTCCATTCCCGGTTTTTCCAGTTTTACGGATTGCCGGGCCTCGTCCAGCTCCATGTATTGATAGCCAACACGATCCAGCAGCTCCCGGAGTTGATCCTCAGAAGGCAATTCCGGTTCGGCCATACGCCTTAAAAAGCGCCAGTATTTGGTGAGCGGGCCAATGGTAACATCAAACAGTCCGTCAGTTTTTTCCGATATTTGATACGCTTCGCGTAACACTTCAAAGAGAGGATCGCTCAGCTCCATCGCTTCCCCGCTGCCTGATGTGCGGGAGAGACGGTTCAGTTCACTATCGTCGAGGTAATCACTCATGAACTGGTTCAGCTCCTCGATCCGTTCAAATACAGCCTCTGCGGCTTCACTCGCTTCTGTTTCGTCATCGGCATAAAGAGTTACCGAAAAACGGGTTCCCATGTGAGCAGAATTGAAGATATAGCGCTGCAAATCCTGACCGGTGAGCAGTACAGGCAGCAATACAGAAAAAAAGAATAGTCCTGAAATTTTTTTCATCGGCTGGAGTTTTAAAGAGAACGGAAAAGTACATAAATTTATGGTTCTGTTCAGGTCTGTTGTTGGAAAGATCTGCAATAACAGAACTTTTTTAATGCCGGAGTAGCTCAGGGGCAGAGCAACGCTCTCGTAAAGCGTAGGTCGTCGGTTCAAATCCGATCTCCGGCTCTCTTCTCTAACTTACCTGACCCTGTAGTTCAACCGGATAGAATGAAAGCCTCCTAAGCTTTAGATCTGGGTTCAAGTCCCGGCGGGGTCACATAGTTAAAACCACCATTTATAGCTTGTAAGCACCGCTTTTAAGCCGTTTTTTAGCTATTCACGATTTTCACTTTCTTTCTTTTTTGTCCAAAAACTTCCTATCAATATGCAATAATATGGGGAAATAATGGGGGAGCCTCCCCTATCCTGTATTTAGTCAGCTTAAAATGGCTCCCAATACCTGTTGCACGACTTTTCCCCATCTGGTACAGTATCGTTAATCAATGGTAGCTTTCGGATTGGCTCCGGACAGCGTAAAATCTGTTTTAATAAGTGGTACTATATTCATGGTTATTTCGGTGATACAGTCATTTTAGAAAATGGGGTGATGATTGGATAATATGGTTGACTATTACCCAATCTATTTTTTCGATCTATGGCTAAATACAGAGCATTTTGAGTACTCCTACGTCAAAAAGACAGAAAAAGGTGATTGGGCTATACAATGCCAATCAAAAATAAACCACCTCATTCAACTCTTCTCTCACGCTTTGCCAGCCGGGCATATGTTTGTCCAGTAGAGCTTTGAAGCGTTCATTATGGTGGCGTTCTTTGAGGTGTATCATCTCGTGCAATACTACATATTCGAGGCAATGTTTAGGCTTTTTGCCCAGCTCGAGGTTCATCCAGATGCGCCGGTCGTCTGTGTTACACGAACCCCATTTGGTTTTCATCTGCCTCACTCCCCAATCTGTTATCTCTACACCTAACTCTTTTTCCCATTTTTTTATAAGCGAAGGAATCTGACTTTTCAGCAGCTCCCGGTACCACTCTTTGATTACCTCCTCACGTTTAGATTTATCACTGCCGGGACGAACATACAGGTCGAGATACTTTTTATTGCGAATTTCTACTTTCGGCGCCGCCTTTTTTTCAACAATGTTGAGTAGATAGCGCTGCCCCTGCACCCAGTGACTTTCTCCCTGGATGTACTCCCGCTCGGGCTTGCGGATCTGCGAGTTCATGTTACGGTTATGCTTCTTGATCCAGCCCAGTCTGGAGATTACAAACAGGCGCAGCGACTCCTTTTTTACGGAAAGCGGGGAAGACAGACGTACCCGGCCGGTGGGCGGATAAACCGCCAAATGGATGTTTTTGATATCTTTCCTGATCACATCCACATCAATACCGGAGACTTCAATTTGATACTGTTCAGTATTCACGCTGATTTTTTATTACGTCCATAATTGATTTCAGATCTGAGTTTTCAGGCAGTGAAGATACTTTTCGACTGTGGGAGGCATCGATGTACATATCGATCAGATTACGCATGCCCGGCTCATAGATCTTCAGATCGATATAATCACCACTGGCCTGTTTCACATCTTCTTTCAAATCGGAGTAGAACTTCACCTGGTGCTTGATATCCTCGGCTTTCTGATCGCTGTACCCGGCCTTGCTCATCTCATTTGCGATATCTGCATAAGCCCGAACCAATGAACTGACCATCTTGTAGAAACTGATCCGTTTCTCTTCATCTTCCTGGATCTGCTCTTCAGTCTTTCCGGTTGTTTCGGTGCCAAAAAATTTGAAAAACTTCTTCTGGGTTCTGGGGTGAACCGGCTCGCAAAGGGCAATCACTTTATCGAGATTATCATCCAGGCGTTCTTTAGCCTGTTTAAAACGATCTTTAAGCAGACCTTCCACATCTCCTTTATCGTATCCTTCAAAAGCGCCACTTGTGTAGGTGTTGATCGACTCTTCGAGACTCTGGAAAGATCTTTGTAATCTATAATGTATCCGTACTCTTTCCCCGGATCATGCAAACGGTTCACGCGGCAGATCGCTTGAAACAGAGCGTGATCCTGCATCGACTTATCGATGTGGAGATAAGTTGCGGGCGGAGCGTCAAAGCCTGTTAATAGTTTGCCCACCACAATTAACAACTTCATCCGCGCCGGCTCTTCAATAAATTTACGTTTGGCTTCTTTTTCAAATTCTTCTGTGGTTCTCCCATTCAGCATCTCCGTGTAGATGCGATATTTCAGCTGCTCTTCGGTTTCCCCTTCTCCGGTCTCTTCCCCCTTGATGTCGTTTGGATTGGGCTGATAGGAGGTGACCACCGCGCAATATCCGCGCAGGTCGGTTGACTGAAACAATTCATAGTACTTACAGGCTTCCAACACGGAAGAAGCAACCAATAAGGCATTACTTTTGCCGTCATCGAGTCGTGAAATTCTCTGAAAATCTGAGAAGATATCTGTAACGATCTTGTTAAGCCGATCCTTGGAACTGAGCACCTGCTTCATGGTTCCCCAGCGATGAGATGAGCGGAATTTCATGCTTATTGAGTTTGTCAAGAAGGTACTCAAACTCCTCATCGGATTTCTCTTTCCACTCCTGGTAGTATTTGGCCTTTGTCAACGTTGTGCCATATCGCAGTCCGGCAGAATCGTTCCCGGCCATCACCAGCTGCATCGTATTATAGAACGGTTTGATGAAATCATCCCGCTGATTGTCCAGGTTCTGATAAATCCCTTTCTCCACGGCAACCTTGGATCTTTTCAGTTCAATCACCCCCACGGCAATTCCGTTGATGTAGAGCACCACACCCGGACGCTTATCATTGAGTCCGCGAACGGTAACCTCCTCTGCTACCGCAAATTGATTATTCTCTGTATTTTTCCAGTCTATAAAATGAACGGTCTCACTATTCTCCCCAACGGAGGCCTTTACGCTTACGCCATAGCGAAGCATATTATATACCGCCTTATTGCTGTCATACAGATCTTCCGTTTGAACGCCGGCCGCTTTGGTGAGTTCATGAACGGCTTTATCAATGACCTTCGCCTTGTAGCCCTGTTTTTTCAGAAATGATCGAAGATATCCCTCTTCTACATTGGCGTTCCCCCGTCGATCTTGCCAGTCACCCAGGTAGTCGTAGCCCAGCTTATCGGCAAATAGTTTAACTACCCGGTTTTGCGTGTTTCGTTCTACTTGGCCAACGTCAGTCATGAGTTATTTACGTTTTTCTGAAAAAAGTTAAATAGCGCGATTCTTATTTAAGAAAAAGGCGGAAAACTTAAATAAGTACATTATATTAATAGTTTTCGCAGTTTGATTGCCCCTCTGGTAATCCCACTTGTTTCAAGAGTCTTCAGTACATCTTCATCTGATAAAGGTGGATTCTTTAATCGATTAACCATTTTTTTAAAGCCTTGAATGGCTGTTTGTCTGTCTAAATCTACTACATTAAGAACAAATTTATCAGGGTATACTACCTCTATACCGAAAGATTTAATTTTGGTTAAAGGAAAATCCTTCAGGTTAAATGTCACAATAACATCTGCTTTCCCCTTTATTGCCGCTGCAACAACATGTCGATCATCTGCATCCGGCAGACTTATATTAGAAATGTACTGTTTATAATTAGTTACATTTGCCCCGGGAAAAGAGTCGTTCATTCTCTCAATTGTCCAATTCAGTTGATCTTCGGATAGATCTGGCCTGTTTGCCAACAGGTTACGTTTCCATTCGATTTGAATCTCTTGTGACCAAAGCGGCTGGTAGAAACGAAAACCTGCAAACGTTAATAATAGATCTCTTATCGGGGCCGGGTATAAAACGCACGCATCAAGTAGTACTCTGAACTTACCTGAATGCATACCCTCAGTACCCCATGTCTAATTCCTGGGCTTGTTTTGCAAGCTCCGTCAATGCCTCTTCACGTTCTTTCTCCATCCTGGCACGATAGACTTCCAAATCTTTAAGCTTGATTCGACGATGTGTGCCTACTTTATGAAATGGAAGTTCTCCTTCTTCCAGCAGTTTTACCACATGCGGGCGCGACACATTCAGCATATCTGCAGCCTGCTGTGTGGTTACTTCCGCATCAGCCGGGATGATGGATACAGCTTTACCGGCGGCCATATGCTCCAGGATCGTACTTAAAAAACGAAATGCGGATACAGGAATCTTCACGTGATCTTTCTCACCACGCACACCGATTTCAACTTCTTTGGTTGATTTCTTTAGCCTTCCGGCGATACGTTCGAATATTTCCTTATTCTCCCGCGCAATCTTCTGTTCTTTGCGTGTGGGTAGTTTTAAAGCTTCCATGTTCTTATCCGTTCGTTTGTTTTCCCTTTATTGGTGATAATCTACTTAAATAAACGAAATAAACGAAACAGTAGTTTATTCATTGTCAGGATTAGGATTTGTAAGATTTTAGGATTGCAGGATTAAACGTCTGTAAAAAAACAAGATCCTAACATCCTTCCATCCCATAAATCCTAATCATTGTCCGGATGGTTTATGTTATACACCCGCTTGTACTCCAGGCTTCGTGATCCGAAATTGATCAGCAGCCCGATTGGCAGGTTGTACGCCTGGCAATAGTTCATTGCCTGTGCCAGGTGGAGATCGTCCAGCTGTGATACGGCTTTCAATTCTGTCATGATTTTGTCTTCCACGAAAAAGTCGACCCTACGTGTCCCGATCAGATGTTCTTCATAAAAAATATCCATTTCCAGTTCCCTCTCAAACGCCAGGTTCTGCTTTGTCATCTCAATAGCCATGGCTCGCTGGTAAATCACTTCCTGAAAACCGCTGCCCAGAGTGGAATGCACCTTCATGGCACACCCGATGATGGTGTGGGTTAGTTGCTTGTGTTTCATTCTCTTGCTGTCTGTATTAGGATTTGTAAGATTATGGGATGATAGGATTTTTTTAAATATCCATCCACACCGTCAGGATTAGGATTTGTTGGATTTTAGGATTGTAGGATTACTTTTTACACACATCCCAAATCCTATCATCCTTCCATCCACACCGTCAGAATTAGGATTAATGGGATTATTGGAATGTAGGATTAAGGGATTAAACTCCTGTCAAAAAAAATCCTATCATCCTTCCATCCACCTCGTCTGTATTAGGATTTGTTGGATTTTAGGATTGTAGGATTACTTTTTACACACATCCCAAATCCTATCATCCTTCCATCCTATAAATCCTAATTCTCCCGGTGAGTAATTGCTGCATCATACCCTGCTTTATCTGCACGTACTTCTCCCGCTTTTGGCAGAGGGTTTTGAGCTCCCGGTCCATGTCGGACAGGATTTGGGCGATGGCTTTTTGTTCTTCGATTGATTTTGGAAGTAAGACCTCCACTTCTTTCAATTTGGTTTTTGAAAGACCATAAACAGTTGTTCCGGTTGCAATCTGAGCAAGCTTTCTTTTAACTGTTTCAATTGAAGTGATGTAAGCTTTAAACCCATCAGCTATTGATTTTTTTTTGCTCTCAATAACATTGTGTGCAATCCGGCTACTATATTTCTCTCACCAATATTTTTAATCTCGATTGATTTGCCCACACCCTCATAATCCTCGGATGCATCAGCAATTATCAGATCACCTTCCTGAAGTTTTGGTAAAGATTTAACCTTTCCAATATCGATTTTAGGAACTGCCTGATTATCACAGTCAAGAAAGAGATCCCATTTGGAATGGATATCACCATAATGAATATACCCGACATCACCGTGTGAGTTCAGGTCACTCCTGGATTGTGTACCTGTTTTCAAAAAATCGAAGCATTCCCCCAACTTCTTCACCTCCCACTCCCCATCAAACCCGGGCAGGCGTTTTTTGCCCGTCAGGAGCTGCTGCATGGTGCCTTTTTTGATCGCCTGCTTTTTTTGGATCAGCCCGTCGAGGGAGCGGATCAGTTTATCCACATCGCTGAGGGCCGAGGCAATGGCTTGTTGTTCTTCGAGGGTTGGGGGAAGGGGAATTTTAATACACTTAAGAGTTTTACCATCTACATTTGAAAAAGTAGAACCACTTGTTTTTGAAACTATTTCTGTGACCGCATTTCTAACTTGGTATTCGAGAAATTTGTTAGAGTTTTTTTGTTTTGCTCGGATTGCTGCTATACCTCGGCCAATACAATATTCATCTTTTGATATATTTATTCTCCCAGTAGAACTTCCTCTTACACAGATTAATATATCATCTGATTTACAAAATTTAGTTGCTTTTGTCGTCCATTGAATCTTTTTGGGGAATAGATTTGTAAACTCCGTTGGGCCATTAATCAAGGGCACACCCTTTTTTATCTGATTGTAAGAAGATCCTGGTGGTGATTGCCCCATTATTACTTCACCAACCTCAATTAATTGGTGAATCTCCCAATCCTCAGGCATCAATCCAAAAACCGTTCTCTTTAATCCTTTCTTCTCTTCAGTCATCAGTTCCATACAACCCCCATTGTCTGAATCACGGATTTGCACGGATTGAAGGATTTCACGGATGAGGTAGTGCCCGGCACCCCC
Organism: Balneolaceae bacterium; assembly: GCA_007123785.1. Classification (GTDB taxonomy): domain Bacteria; phylum Bacteroidota; class Rhodothermia; order Balneolales; family Balneolaceae; genus Rhodohalobacter. The sequence continues at coordinate 2,232 of SLGL01000249.1, read as the reverse complement.
AACTATTGCCCATATAAAAACATCAGTGCCATCTGTGCCATCTGTGTCATCCGTCTAATCCGTGTTTCAAAACCCATATTCTGTGTTTCAACCACCTTCACAACACCAGTCTTTTAAACGTCAATGATTTACTTCCAAAATTAATCAGCAACCCAACCTCCAGTCTGTATGCTTTTAAGTAGTTCAGAGCCTGTGCCAGGTGCACATCCTCCAGCTCTTTTATCGCTTTGATCTCCACAAGCACCTTCTCTTCCACCACAAAATCGGCACGGCGTGTACCGATTGGTGCTTTCAAATTTTTATAAAAGATATCCTGCTCAATTTCCCGTGCAAACTGTAACTTTGCCTGCTTGAATTCCCACTCGAGCGCCCGCTGGTAAATAACCTCCTGGAATCCATTCCCCAGAAACTTGTGCACCTCAAAAGACGCCCCGATGATTTTCTCAGTAATCTCTTTGTGTTTGAGCTTGGTCATAATAGGTTGCCTTTAATTTAGCCTCATTGTCTGAATCACGGATTTGCACGCATTTAGGGATTTCTCAGATCAAAATAAAAAATCCGTGCAATCAGTGAAATCCTATTAATCCGTGTTTCTAATCCTTTAATCTGTGCATTCCGAAAAATCCGTGGTTCAACACCCTTAACCCCTGATTTAAACTACGTGATCCCCATCTGCGAAAGGTGCCGGTTCACCTTGCCTTCCAGCTCGTCCACTTCCTCATCAATTTCCACCACGGCTTTGTTGTACCGGCCGGCCAGCTCGTTCACCCGCTGGGTGAGGCTTCGGGAGATCGCTCCCACTTCGCCGTCTATCTGTCCTTTGATGGCAGGCAGCCATTTGTCGTCCACCACCAGGGTTTTCACGTCATCCTCACTGAGCTGCGGGTACTTTTCAATCACCTGCTTGTCCAGTTGCTTCTCGGCTTCCTTTACCGCCTTTTTGGCTTTCTTCTCGTTGTCGTAGGCGGATTTGTACTGCTTCATGATTTCTTACTCCTCCGCACAGTCTGGATCGCCTTTAATCTCTTTCATGCGCCGGGTGAGCTCGCCTTTGGTTACGTTACCGGCATCGCTCCGTGCTTCATCCAATAAGCCATCATCCACCGCATGTTCCTGCTCCAGCTCTTCCATGGTTTGGGCCGCCGTTTCCTGCGTCTGCTTTAGCTCCTCAATTTGTGCTTTCTCATGTGCAAAGTAGCGGTCAATCACCAGCTCATTGGGGATCAGCTCGCAGGTAAATTCACCTTTCTTGATCTTCCCCTTGCTGTTGCGCACCGGCTCCAATGTGGCCGTCCATCCTTCCTCCACAATCATGTACACATCATCGCGCAGGGTATCAAACCAGTAGTTCATCAGGTGCTGGTAAATATCATAGGGATCGATCAGTGCCTTGCCCCGGTAGCGATCCAGCAGGTCTTCGGCGATCTCCGTAATAAACTCTTTGGGCCGGGTATCTTCGTCAATGCCTTTCATGGACTCGTAATGGGCCGATTTCCACCCGTCAAACAACTCCGACAGCTCCGTGCTGTACCGTCTAAACTCCGGATCAGCAAACACCGTCTCATTGATGGCGTCCTTCTCCACCCTCAATTTCAGATAGCCGTCACGGAGCGGTTCAAACAGCGTATCCTTGATTCCGGGATAGACCTCCCAGAATCGGTTCATGCCCTCCACATCCCGCCCGGGAATACCACCCTTCAGATGGCCTTCAATATCCTGAATATCCTCCTCGCTGCTGTTGTCGATATAGCGGGGGATGTTGAGGTTGTACTCGTTGGCGCGGATCTCCTCATTCGGCACAAAACGGGCGTAGCCGGACTCTTCCTTCTGCCCGCGAAACAGATCCACGATCTTGTGGATATCCCGCTCCCGAAGCCGGTTTTTGTTTCCATCCTTGAGGTAGCCTTCGCTGCCATCAATCATAAAAATGCCCTTGCGCGAGCCGGCCTGCTCCTTATCCAGCACCAGGATACACGCCGGAATACTCGTTCCATAAAACAAGTTGGCCGGCAAACTAATGATCCCTTTGATATAGCCGCGACTGACCAGATTTTCGCGGATGCGTCCTTCCGCATTACCCCGGAACAATACGCCATGAGGCAAAATCACTGCAGCTGTTCCCGTACTCTTTAGAGACTTTACGATATGGAGCAGAAATGCATAATCACCGTTCTTGGATGGTGGGATACCAAAGCCCTCAAAGCGATTGTAGGGATCATTCTCAGGTTCCAG
>SLGL01000077.1 GCA_007123785.1 Balneolaceae bacterium | reverse complement strand
TATATTCCGTAAAACTCTACGAAACTGAACGAAATATGGCGGAATATTGTCCTAACCGAGGTTAAATATCTACAGAACCTTTATTACCATTACCCATCAAGTATGATTACTACAAATCTCAGAAAATTTTACGACCCTACGTTTGTGGCCAGCGACCAGTATAAAGAAAGTTTGCCCGACCTTCAAAATGGACCTGCATCACTGATAGAGGGTGCAAACGTGCCAATTCAACAGGTTGGAATATCCAACTTCAAGCTGCCTTTGAAATATCCGGTGCCATCAGGTGAACTGTTAACGCTCGAAACATCCGTTGATGGATATGTAGGGCTGGATGCTGGAAAAAAAGGCATCAATATGGGGCGGATTATGCGCACATTCTACAAATTTAAGGATGATGTTTTTCACCCCGACAAGCTGAAAGAAGTGCTTGAGGCATATAAAGAAGATCTGGATAGTCAGACGGCTTTCCTGAAGCTCAGTTTCAGCTACCCGATGATGAAGCAGAGTCTGCGCTCGGATTACAGCGGTTATCAATATTACAACGTTTCGTTTGAAGGAAAGATCGATGAATATGGACGGTTTGCAAGTTTTGTGCATCTCGATTTTGAATACAGCAGTGCCTGTCCCTGCTCGTACGAGCTATCTGAACACGCGAGAGATACGCGTGATATCGCAGCAATACCTCACAGTCAGCGAAGTCGTGCCAATGTTACTGTTCAGCTAAATGAGGAAATATTTATTGATGAGCTTGTTGAGCACTGCCGTGAAGCTCTTCAAACCGAAACACAAGTGATTGTGAAGCGAGAAGATGAACAGGCATTTGCAGAAATGAATGGTGCGTTCCAGAAGTTTGTGGAGGATGCGGCCCGACTGTTATTTGATGAGTTGAATGATGATGAGCGTATCCGCGATTTTGTGATTCGCTGTGCCCACTTTGAGAGCCTGCATAGCCATGATGCTGTGAGCAGAATTTGTAAGGGAATTCCAAACGGACTGAGATAAATCTCTGTGCTTTGTCAGCGATATTGACGTTTTATCTTAAGCGGGAACTTTGAATTTGGAATGAATATTCAGATGCTGATCAAAAATCAGATAATTGATCCCATCAGATATAAAATTGTGTGCAGGCCTCCGATGTTCCAGTGAAGTTGACCAAATCGTAAATCCTGTATTTAATTCATTCCCGAGAGAAAATCACTTTCAGATTTGTCTCTCAGGGAATGACTGGGACAGTCTCAATATTTTTTTTCAGTAAATTGAGCTCAGGCTTAAACAACCTTGACACTAGTGTCATGTCAACGATCAAATGACGGAGGAGTCATCAGGCGAGTCGATCTGAGATCATCCCAATCATCTTACACGGTTCATTTTTCGAAAAACTCGTCAGATGACTTTCTGAACTTTATTCGAAACTTCATTCTTGACACAACACTAGAGTGATCTTTAATTCTGTCTGATTTACCCTAAAGCCACACTGATCAGTTTGGCCTGTTCGGCGTTGTGAATCTTCTTTTGTCCCGCAGCGGGAGATGCGGCTGCCTGTCGCCCGGCGTAACTCAGATTCTGGCCCTTCTTTAGCAAATTTTGGAGGCGCGGGAAAATATAGGTCCATGCTCCCATGTTTCGGGGTTCTTCCTGACACCAAACTATTTCTTTCACATGTTTAAACTGTTCAAGGCAGTTGTTCAGATCTTTGTCCGGCAACGGATAAAACTGTTCAAGCCGTGCAATTGCAACATTATCTTTTCCTTTTTCTTTTCGTTCACTGAAAAGATCGTAATACACTTTGCCTGAGCAGATAACAAGCCTGTCGATCGATTTCGGATCTTCCACATCAACATCAGGTATAAATGGCTGGAAGGCTCCTTCTGCCAGGTCTTCTACATTACAAACGGCCAGTGGGTGCCTCAGCAAGCTTTTTGGTGACATGATAACAAGCGGTTTTTTCTTGTCCTGAAGAATTTGTTTTCTTAAGACGTGAAAATACTGGGTCGGCGTTGTTAGGTTAGCCACCTGAATGTTGTCTTCAGCACATAACTGTAAAAACCGTTCAAGCCTGGCTGATGAGTGTTCCGGTCCCTGGCCTTCATATCCATGGGGAAGTGTCATCACCAAAGATGATCTCTGTCCCCACTTTGCTTCCGATGACGAAATAAATTGGTCGATAATGATCTGGGCACCATTCACAAAATCACCAAACTGGGCTTCCCAGATAACCAATGCTTCCGGTTTGGCGGAAGAATACCCGAACTCAAAGCCAAGGGCGGCAAATTCACTCAGATGACTGTTGTATGGGTAAAATCTGCCCTGATTCTCATTGAGGTTATTAAGAGGGATAAAACGCTGATTGGTATTGGTTCCGTGCAACACTGCGTGACGGTGGGAAAATGTTCCCCGTTCTGCATCCTGTCCGGTTAGCCTTACAGTCGTACCGTTTTTGAGCAGGGATCCGAAAGCCAATGCTTCGGCAAACCCCCAGTCGATAGTGCGTTCGTTTTTTTGAGCGGCTTCTGCCCGTTTGGCGAGCTGCCGGAGAAGTTTTGGGTTCGCGTCAAAATCGGTGGGTACTGTATTGAGTTTCACAGCAATTTCCTTCAGTTCGTCCACCGGATATGTTGTATCTGGAAAATCGGCTCTCTCTTTTTGGAGTTCTTCGGTTCTGTCTAGCATTTTTTCGGTAACTTCAAGAGCCGGAGAGCTTTTTGCATCTTCAAAAGCTTGCTGAAGAAGCTCTTCAAATTCATCAAAAATAGCCTGCGTTTCCTCCTCGGTGAACTCGCCTTTTCTCAATAATTCTTTTACATAGAGATCCCGGACTGTTTCATGATTTTCTATCTCTTTGTAGAGGCCTGGTTGGGTAAAAGCCGGTTCATCACCTTCATTGTGGCCATGTTTGCGGTAACAGATCAAGTCAATAACCACATCTTTGCCAAATTTCTGGCGGTAATCCAGAGCCATATTGATAGCGTGAACTGCGGCTTCAGGATCGTCGCCGTTGACATGGAAAATTGGTGCCAGAATCATTTTAGCAATATCGGATGCATACTCGGTGGAGCGGGCATCTTTTGGCAGCGTGGTAAATCCGATTTGGTTATTAATGATGATGTGAATAGAACCACCTGTTTCATACCCGCGTAGCTGAGACATGTTTAGGGTTTCAGCCACAACACCCTGTCCGGCGAAAGCGGCATCGCCATGCATTAACAGTGGTACAATTTTTTTCTTCGCGCCTTCCTGGCTATAGTGATCCTGGCTGGCTCGGGCAGTTCCTTCCACTACCGGGTTTACAGCTTCGAGATGGCTGGGATTCGGCAGCAATTCAAGTTCAATTTTTTTTCCGTCTATTGTTTCGTAATAACCTTTTGATCCAAGGTGATATTTCACATCCCCCGAGCCCTGAATGGTATCCGGGTCAATATTACCTTCAAAGTCCGCAAACACTTTTCGGTAAGGTTTGTTCATGATGTTTACAAGAATGTTGAGACGCCCTCTGTGTGCCATTCCAAGGAAAAACTTCTCAACATCGTTGATACCGGCACGCTCGATGAGAAAATGCATCATCGGGATCAGCGTTTCGGCGCCTTCAAGTGAAAACCGTTTGTGCCCAATGTATTTCTTGTGAAGAAACTGTTCAAAGGCCATCGCCTGGTTTAACTTATGCAGGATTTCCTCACGGTCGTCTTTGCTGAGATCAGGTGTATTGGTGGTCGATTCCATCGTTTCACGCAGCCACTTTCTTTCATCCAGATCGAGAAGGTGCTTGTACTCCGCACCAATAGTTCCGCAGTAGGTGTTCCGCAGTAACTGTATGATATCTCGAAGTTTTGCGGTTTTCTGTCCGCCCAGCCCGTCGCAAAAAAATTCACGATCGAGATCCCAGAGTGTCAGACCGTAATATTCGAGATCCAGTTCCGGGCTTCGGCCTGGTTCAGTTCGCAGCGGGTCCAGGTCAGCCACCACATGGCCGCGCATCCGGTACATATTAATAAGTCTCCATACGGCAATTGCACGGCGGTCCTGTTCAAGTGTGTTGCCTCGTCCGCTCAGCAAGCCTTCGTAGGTATCGGCACCGTAAGGGAACGGCTCGTAAGGAATGTCCAGGTCAGAGAAAATCTTTTGATAAAATTCCTCTTCGCCATTAAGCAGGGCAGTTACTTTTTGAAGGAACATGCCCGACTCAGCACCCTGGATAATCCGGTGGTCGTAGGTACAGGTCATTGTCATTACCTTGCTGACACCAAGCTGGTTTAGCACATCCTGTGCCATCGATTGAAACTCGGCCGGATAGTTGATGGCACCGGTCGCGATGATAGCTCCCTGGCCTTTCATCAGCCGGGGCACAGAAGAAACTGTGCCGATAGTTCCGGGATTGGTAATGCTGATGGTAGTGTTTTGAAAATCGGAGATTTCAAGTTTTCCGTTTCTGGCCTTTTCAATCAATTCGGCATAGGCATGCAGAAACTCTTTGAAATTCATTTTGTCCACACCCTTGATATTTGGAACGACCAGGTTTCTGGATCCGTCCCGCGATTCAAGGTCAACAGCAATTCCGAGATTCACACTGTCTGGGGCCACTTTGTAATGGTCGCCATCTCTATTAAGATAGTATGAATTAATATTCGGATACTCTTTGAGCCCCTGAATAATTGCCCATGCTATCAGGTGAGTGAAAGAGGCTTTCGGCCCACCGGATTTCAGCAGGTGTGAATTGATGATGGCCCTGTCTTCAGTCATCATTTTAACAGGAAGCACTCTTAGCGACGTGGCGGTGGGAACATAGATGCTCTCATCCATGTTATCCACAATTTTTGAAGCCACACCTTTCACTTTCTGGACTTCGAAGCCTTCGGGAATAGAAGGTTCTTTTTTGGCCGGTTTTTCTTTTTCTTTTTGGGGAGGTGCTTCAGGGGCTGGTTTTTCTTTTACAGCAGGCGCCCCGTTCTCTCCGGTTGCCGGTTTGGGAACCGCTTCCCCGTCTACTTCATTAAAATATTTTTTCCAGTGCTGGGGTACGCTGTCCGGGTTTTCCTGATATTGCTTATAAAGCTCTTCGACAAGTGCTGAGTTGGGTCCGAAAACGGCTTCAAGTGATTTCAAAACAGTAGGGTCTTCTTATTGGATGTGAACAAATTAATTTCTTAACCGGAATGACCGGATTACTTGCTCTGCGTAAAATAGTGATTAAAAGTCTTTACAAATGCAGATCTTTAATTCTTTAAACTAATCATAATTGCTTAAAAATACGATGAATTTTGGATTCTGATAAAGTTTATTTGATGTGAGTTAAAATGTGTTTTCGATGCAGATCGTTCGGTTTACATCAATCATTATGTTCTGAGATTTAATCCGGATCTCCCACAGTAAATATGTTAAACAAAGTTTAAAATGTTGATATATATAATACTTTATTATCCGTAATTCGGAATATCTAATAAAACACCCTGTTTTTCTGCGAGATTTCCTCCTCAGCAAGGCGAAGATAAAATCTCTTGGTGAGATATTCGGATTAATGGGGTCATTGACTTTGAAAATTACCGCCAATCGGAATTTATCGCGGAGCTGGTTTTGTTTATATTCAACCGAGCATTTTAATATTCACAAATACCCGTTCATGCAGGCATCATCAGACAAAAAAAAATCCGGAGCTGAAAACATTCAGTGGGATCTTTCCGACCTTTACGAGTCACCATCAGATAAAAAATTGAATGAAGACCGGAAAAAGGTTCTGGAACTGGCCGATCTTTTCAGCCAGTCTTACAGAGGAAAAATCAGTGAGCTGGATCCGAAAACATTTGCAGCCGCACTGGCTGAGTATGAAGAAATTATTCAGGTTATTCGAAAAATTGGTTCGTATTCTCAACTGATCTGGTCAACCAACACCGAAGACCCTGAATTTGGAAAGCTGTTGCAGCAATCTCGCGAGCTGGGTTCAGAAATCAGCCAGAAACTGGTTTTTTTTGATGTGGAATGGCAGAAGCTGAGTGATGAGCAGGCGGCACGAATTATTGAATCGGATGAATTAAAAAAATTCAGGCACTACCTTGAGGTTTCCCGTCTGTATAAAGATCACACGTTGTCTGAAGAGGCCGAAAAAGTAATGAGTGCCAAATCGGTGACAGGCCGATCAGCCTGGAACCGGTATTTTGATGAGACACTTGGAGCTGCCCGTTTTGAACTCGATGGTGAATCTCTTACTGAACAGCAGGCATTAAGTAAGTTGCATAACCCGGATCGTGATTTAAGGAAACGGGCTCATCAGTCGCTAACCTCAACCTTCCGAAAGCACTCCCGCACGCTCACC
>SLGL01000004.1 GCA_007123785.1 Balneolaceae bacterium | reverse complement strand
GGTCGGCCACTAACAGACCTATGGCTCCGCGGCTGGTTGAACCTACAGCATGTGAGAGTATGGTATATGCACCTTCATCCGGAGGAACGCGGAACTCTATTACAAACGTATCAGACGGGCCGGCTGTTACGGTTTGGCCGCCAACCAATACATTTTCAGGATGGCCCTGCCAGTAGGCATAGTCCCATACAATTCCAACAAGGTGAAAAGTAGATACGAGGTTCGGTCCTACATTCATAAAGTTTATCCGAACGTAATCACCGGGCCTGGCGGTAATGGGATCTTTCACATATTTAAAAATATCACCGTTAAAGGTCACATACGTTGGATTTCCTTCAACGGCATCTTTACCGCTGGCATACCATTCGTGCTGAATGAGGTCGATTTCAATATCGGGTCCGTGGCCCAGTTCCTCTTCGAGCTTGTATCTTTGCTCAGCTGGTTCAACAATAATCATACCATATTGGCCAAACATTACATGCATGGGTATAGCGTGGCCGCCAGGTGCACAGTGGTACAAATATATACCTGGTATTGTAGCCCTGAATTTAATAGACTTCGACTGGCCTGATGGTATTTCACCAAGATATTTCGAGGTTTGCGTATAAGCTGCATGAATGGATGCTCCGTGAGGTATGGAGCCATTGTTTTCTACGATGAATTCCACTATATCGCCTTCAGTAACTCGAATTGTAGGGCCTGGAATTTTACCATTGGTACGGAAACCATCATAAACTACTCCGTTACCAAGATATGCAAGGCCTTCATCAAGCGTGATGGTTACCGATACATCGGCTTCGACATCCTGATCTACGTAACTGGTTTGCGGAATAGACAAACCTTCATCACGGCGGATGATCTCAAGAAAATCGCTGTCTGGATCCTGCACATTTTCCGTAAACAGGTGCCTTGTTGCTTCGGCATAATCGAGTGGAAGATTTTTTTGCGCTTCCATCGCAGCCATCAATTCCTTGCCTACAAGTGTTTCTTTCAGTGTAGTTTCTATCTCTTTTTTATAGAGTGCGTTGCATGCCGGGCATGCGTGAACTTCCTGAATGATTGCCATCGATATCATAAGGGGCAATACGAGCATCAGGAATGCTTTGAGTTTAGAGATTGGTTTTCTTTTGTTTGGTTGCATGGTAGTTTTCCCTGGATAACTTGATTTTATATTTATTTGAATCTTCCAAGCGGTTGAAGCCAATGAGAAATGCGTGATTTGGCCTGCTCTCGGTCTCTTTCGAATATAGCGGATACAATCATCAGTGCAAAATGACCCGTTAAATCGTGGGAGACACCGCATTAAAGTTTAAATGCGGGGAGGCGGTGTGTATCGTTTTAAAAATCGATCGCATAGTTTAAAATCTATATACTGGTACCCACGGAATAAAATAGGCAGAATTGCACGATCTGGAGAGTATCCAGGCTTTATTGGTATAGGGTAAAAGTCTGCATCAATCAGCATATCCTGATTTTCATGCTGCCAATCATCGGACAAAGTCAAATCATCGTGTGTGCAAAAATGATCATCTGTTCTCTGCAATCTATCAAGATCTGCCAGAAGTTCAAACAGGTTTCCCTTTTGAATGTGGTATTGCACCATAGGAATCACAGGCTGGAAAATTCCGGCCAGAAATGATAAGAGCAAGATGGATGCATAAATTTTTATCATTTGCATAATATTTGTTCGGATCCTGCCTGACAATAAACAGTATAGAAAAATAATTATTAAAAGACAAAATACTCCTTTATCTTTATAATAAATTCATCCTGTTCCCCTATTCTGTTGATAAAGCAGTTTGGCATCAAATAAAAACCCAATTAATTACAATTATGCAACATTTCAACGTAACTCAACTTAACCCTGAAACAGTAACCGTCGGAGAGATCGTGGCTGCCAATTATAACGCAGCAGGTATTTTTCGCAGATATGGACTCGATTTTTGTTGTGGAGGCGGAATAACACTGGAGAAAGCTTGTTCAGAACGAAACATTTACCTGGATGAAATTGTGAACGAATTAAGAGGCCTTGAAAAGGCGCCTTCATCAGACAACGAAAACTACCGTGCCTGGGAAGCTGATTATCTGATCGAACATATTATTCATACTCATCATCGGTTTGTGAGAAGAAAAACAGAGGAGATTTCTGCTTATGCAGGAAAAGTGGCAAAAGTTCACGGCGGCCGATATCCTGAAAATGTGGAAATTTATCAGAAATTCATGTCTCTTTCCGTCGAGCTTATGGAGCATCTCGAAGATGAAGAGAAAACTGTATTTCCACTTATCAGCCGGATCGCACAAAGAAGAAAAAAAGGCGAAAATGTGACGGTTGAAGAGATTGCGAATTTAAAAGATGAACTGAAAAAAATGGAAGATGATCACGAGGGGGCGGGCGGTTTGATTGCAGAGATCAGGGAACTGAGCCACAACTTTACTCCGCCTCAGGATGCTTGTGCCACATTCAAAATCCTGTATCAGAACCTGGAGGGCTTTGAGCAAGATCTGCACAAACACGTTCACCTCGAAAACAACATTCTCTTTAAAAAAGCTGAAGAGCTGATTGCCTGACAGCGATGTCATACATAAACTGAGCCAGTCAGACTTTTTAAAGGCCTGGCAGGTTCAGGTATACCCGGTAATTTTCATAGTAATGCGATGAGCAAATGTACACCTGGGCCGTTTTTTTGCACCTGATTTTTGTAACCTTCTGGCTGGGCGGCATGCTATTTACTGTGGCTGTTTTGGTTCCGGCCACTCGTAAAAAACTGGCACCGCAGAAGGGGTTGCTGTTTACCGAGCTGGGAACACGTTTCAGCCGGTTAAGCTGGATTATATTTCCGCTGCTTTTGCTCACAGGCTTCGCAGCACTGATTGGCAGGGGATTTTCGGCAGAAACCATTTTTTCGGCTAATTTCTGGAATACTCTATATGGCGGGCGCCTGATGGGCAAACTCTATCTGTTCGGGTTGATGCTGATTTTGAGCGGTATTCATGATTTCTGGCTGGGACCAAAAGCAGCCAGGCTGATGGATGTGGAACCCGGTACGCAGAAGACGCAGCGCTATCGTAAAGTCACGAGTTGGGTGGGACGGATCAACCTGCTTATCGGTCTGGGAATTCTCTATTTTGCGGTTACACTGGTGAGGTAATCCATGCCGAAAGTTACGCGTCTGTTCATTAAAAGTGGCTTCATTTATCTATTCTTAGGAATTGTAATGACACTGGTGGCAGAACTTCCCCAGGTTAATACCAGTGCTCTGCTACTCCCGGTTTACTGGCACATGATTGTGATCGGGTGGGTTACACAGGTCATTATGGGCGTTTCTATCTGGATGTTCCCGCGCAGGAAACGCAGTCGTGAAAATATTGAATCGGTTTCAGCTCTGCTCTCTTTCTGGACATTAAATACCGGATTGATTTTAAGATTTTCAGCAGAGCCATTTATTCCCTTATTCCATGGCAATTCAGCCATTGTTTTGGTGGTTGTGATCTCTTCTCTGCTGCACATCGCTGCCGTATTCTTTTATGTGATTGAAATCTGGCCCCGTGTTTTCACGCGGGAAAAAGTAAAGAGGAAAAAACAGTGATGCCTGCACAGTCCGTCTGGATTATCCGCCTTTCGCTGGCCTGGTTATCTTTGGCCACACTGATCGGTTCCATTTTGCTCGTGCACAAAGCTGTGGATTTGCAACCGGCGATGTGGGCACTGCTGCCCCTGCATTTCGAAACAGCGATATGGGGCTGGGCGGTTCAGCTTGCGATGGGAACCGCCTATTGGATATTTCCCCGTCACCTTGTTGGGACTAAACGCGGGCCGGAAAAGCTGGTTTGGTGGGTGTTAATTCTCTTTAACACCGGACTGATCATCCTGCTGGCAGGGTACCTGCATCAATCCGTCCTCCCGCTCAAACTCACAGGCCGTGGTATGATGACTTTCTCCGTGATCATCTTCGGTATTTCGATGTGGTCTCGGGTGAAAAGCTACTCAAGTCATACAAATTAGGGAGGACTCATATTCACGTGCAAAGTTCCGCCGATTTTCAGCGCTCATTTTATGAACTCAAAGTTAAACTTTAAGGTAATTATTCTCATCCGAAAAATAATTTCTAAACTCTGACCTTAATCAAGCATATCCTCAAAGGCTTTAGTTGTGTCAGGTGCGGGTGTGGTAAAAAGGCTGATAATCCAGGTTGCAAAGAGGGAGGTTACGAATCCGGGAATCAACTCATAAAGAGAGTCTCTCAGCACCGGAGTATAATACCAGGCGATGGTGACGATTGTGCCTGAAATCAGACCGGCAAAAATTCCGGCACGAGTTGTTTTTTTCCAGTAGAGTGCCAGAATCGAAGTGGGTCCGATGGATGCCCCCAAGCCTGCCCAGGCGAACAGCACCAGCCAGAATACAAGCTCTTCGGCCAGAAATCCAAACATCAGTGAGATGACAACCAGCAGAAAAACGACTACCCGGCTGTAGAAAACAAGCAGTCGCTGTGGAACCTCTTCTCCTTTTCGTATGATTTTTTCATACATATCACGGACTACGCTTGATGCCGCAACAAGGAGTTGGGAGTCTGCTGTACTCATAATCGCGGCAAAAATACTGGCAAGAACAATACCGAATAGAACCGGGTGAAGATGCATTTGAGCCAGTACGGGAAACAGGTTTTCGGTATCCTCAGCAGGCAGCATCGATACATCGGGAAAATAGACGCGCCCGGCCAGCCCGATAAACACAGCTCCCCAAGCCATCAGCACATTCCAGACAGTGCCTATCACCGCTGCAAAATGAAGCTGCCGGGGTTCATCAATTGACATGTAGCGGGCCAGTATATGAGGATTTCCGGGGGAACCCAGGCCAATTCCCAAAAAACCGATAGCCGCTCCAACGGAAACAGCGAATGGGTCTACAAAGATAACATCCATCACTGATAGCTGTTCCAGGAGTTCGATGAGCCCGCCAACGTTTAATATTGCGATGAAGGGAAGAATTACCAAGGCAAGAATCATGAAAATGGCCTGGAACATATCGGTAAGACTAACGGCAAGAAACCCTACAACAATTGTATATACAACAACAATCAGAGCTGTTATCAGAATGCCGGTATTCATTTCCAGCCCGAAGCCAGAAGCGAATGCCTTGCCTCCGGCCACAAACTGTGCAGAAATGTAGCCGATCATAAAAATTAAAAAAATGGCCACGATGGTGAACCGCAATTTTCCGTCGTGATCCCCAAAGCGTTCGACAAAAAAATCGGGAACTGTGATACAGTCACGTTTCCCGGTAAAATTCCTCAGTCGCCGGGCGTAGTAGAGAAACAGGCACAGTTCTACTACAATGTAGCCTGCAACCGCCCAAACAGCCGATGGCCCCTGTGCGTAGGCCATGCCCGTTACACCCAGCAGAAGCCAGGCACTCCGGCCCGAAACCACCGCCGAAAGGGCAACCACAAACCGGTTCATTTTCCTGCCACCGATAAAATATTCGCTGATTCCTTTTGATGAAAATTTGGTTGAATAAGCACCAATACTGATCAGCAGCAGCAGGTAGCCAACAAATGCGGCCACAGCATAGGCATCAAATTGAACGGTAAGCTGCACTTCATCCATCGCCCTTAGCATCTTTTTTTGCAAGCCAGAATGCTGCCGCGATGATGATGGCAGGAAGAACAAACATCACAAAATAGAATGAGGCCATATAGCAGTTCATTTCAGCGGTGAATGATTGATCGAAATGTCTTTATAACGATTTCTCTGTAAAGTGAAACTGTGGCTTCAAACGGAATAATCCAAAAAAATTTCCCTTATTTTCGCTACCTTTGATGTTTGCGGTAACAGGCAGGATTTGTTAGTATGAGTCGATAAAATGTTATGAAATCGTAGAGAAAACAGATTAAAAAAATGATTAGCCGACTATGAAATTTAATGTATCGAGTAACGATTTAAACGGGGGACTCTCGGCAGTGATCGGAGCTGTTCCTACCAAAGCCACACTGCCTATTCTTGAAACCATTTTATTCGAAAGTGAAGAGGGCAGGCTGAAAATGACTGCCACCGATCTCGAAATCTCTATCATCGAGTATATTGACGCTGATATCGAAGAAGAAGGTGCAGTTGCTATTCCCGCAAAACGCCTGCTCGAAACGTTGCGTCAGCTCCCAAATATTCCTGTATTTTTTGAAGTTGATGAATATCACAACGTGGAGTTTAAAACCGACAAAGGAAAGTACAAGCTGGTTGGTGAAGAGGCCGATGAGTTTCCGAAGGTTCCCGATATGGAGGGTGGCCTTAGCCTGAAAACCGACACGAAACTGCTTCAAAACGCCATCCATAAAACCATGTTTGCCGTTTCAACCGATGATCTGCGCCCGGCCATGATGGGTGTGTTTTTTGACATCGGAACCGATGAGACTAAATTTGTAGCTACCGACGGACACCGCCTTGTAAAGTACGTCAATAGTAATTTCACATCGGAAGAACCTATTTCATTTATCGTGCCTGATAAGGCTCTTAACCTTATTTCAAAAGCATTGGATGCGGCTGAAAGTGAACTTGTAGTGTCAGATGATCACGCACAGTTCAAAAGCGGAAGCACTATAGTAATTACACGGCTCATTAATGAGCAATATCCCAACTACGAATCGGTCATTCCCCGCGATAATGACAAAATTCTGATGATCGATAAAAACCAGATACTTTCAACCGTACGTCGCGTATCAGTATTTTCAAGTACCACCTCGCGTCAGATTCGCCTTCAGCTTGAACCAGACAAATTAACCATCCGTGCCGAAGACCTCGACATGAGCAGTGAAGCCAAAGAGACGATTTCCTGTGAATATAGTGACGATGAAATGGAAATTGGCTTTAACGCAAAATATCTGGCAGATATTCTCAGCAATGTAGATGGTGATGAGGCGAAATTTGAATTTTCAAGTCCAAACCGTGCAGGGATCGTAAAACCTGCTGAAGAAAAAGAGGGAGAACAGATGCTCATGCTCGTTATGCCTGTGATGCTAAACAGTTATGCTTAGGTGAAGTTCATAATTTTCATTCAGACAAAATCCAAAGGTTCTTTTGCATCAAGCCTGCCCCTCAAAACCTTGCGCGACGTGGGGACAAAAGAACAAGCAAACTTGTTTGGGAAATGTTTTAAAAATAGGGTAACTCCTCTTTGTTTTTCATAATGAATTGAAACCTGTTCTGGTTTTGTTTGGACCATGAAAAATGAACTTTAATTCTATCAGTTCGTTCAGCACAATTCTATTCTATTCGAAAAAAATAACTATTCATGTCATCATCTATCATCACACTTACTACAGATTTTGGCTTGCAGGATCACTATGTGAGCGCAATGAAAGCAGTGATTCTCGGCATCAAAGCAGATGTTCGCCTGGTTGATGTATCCCACGAAATTCCCCCGCAGGATGTGATGGCCGGCGCATGGGTGGTTCGTAACTCAGCAATGCTGTTCCCGCCGAAGACCGTTCATCTTGTTGTGGTAGATCCCGGTGTGGGAACCGAGCGGAATCCAGTAGCTATCCGGATTGGTGATCAATTTTTCGTGGGACCGGATAACGGAATTTTCTCACTGATCGGGGAGGATTTTGATTACAAGGCCGTGATTCTGGATAATGAAAAATACTGGAGAGAGGAACGGTCAAAGACCTTTCACGGACGAGATATTTTTGCTCCGGTAGCCGCTCATATCGCCAGCGGCACAGATCTCTCTGAACTTGGAAGGCCCCTGGAAAAGCTGGTAACCTACCGCTGGGCTATGCCCATATCCGATAAAGATGGCATCCAGGGTTGGATTGTGCATATCGACCGGTTCGGAAATCTGGTTTCCAATATCCCCTCATCTCTGATTGAAGAAACAATCGGATCATCCAAATTAAGAATTTACACAGGTAATACCATTCTGCACGAAATCGTGTCTACTTTCGGTTCTGTTCCCGATGGAGAGCCGGCAGCTTATATAGGCAGTTCCGACAAACTTGAAATTGCGATCAATAAAGGAAATGCAAAACAGATGCTTGGTGTTGAGAAAGGAGCACAAATTTCTATCGTCATTCAGAAGTAGCGTAACAACCAAAATGGTTTTGCGTATGACTGAATTCACAAAAAATGCTCATTTATGACTTTTCAACTCCGTTCTCCTCTTTATGACCAGGAAACCATCGAGCTTCCTCAGGAAATGTCGAAACTTTCCAATCCGTTTAATGGAACTGTCTGTTCAAAAAGGGGGGATGAATACCCCATCAAAAACAACATTGCCGATCTTCTAAACGAAGAAATGAGTTACACACTTGCACAAAGCAGCAATCACTGGAATATTACCGCATCGCTGTATGAAGATCTTTGGAGAGTTCGTTCGCTTTCACTTTTGACCGGAGAGCCATTTCCCATCGAAAAAGAGAAGGAGTTGCTTGCCGGTTGGGTGCAACCGAAGCCTGAAAAAACCTATCTCGATGTGGGCTGTTCCACAGCTCTTTATGCACGCTTTCTGAAAAAAATAGAACCGGACAGTCGTCAGATTGCCGTTGATTTTTCACTGGCTATGCTCGAAGAAGCCCGCCTGAAGGGTGAAGCCGATCAAACCGATCTGTACCTGATCCGTGCTGATGCACGTGAGATGCCTTTTTTTGGCAAAACGTTCGACGGAGTTGTGATGGGTGGTACACTGAACGAACTGAGTGATGAACTGAAAGTATTGTTTGAATGCCGACGGATTCTTAAAGATGGCGGTACCTTTTTTATGATGCACCTTATACAATCGAAAAGCTGGTATGGCAAAGTACTGCAAAACTCTGCCGAATGGAGTGGCATTAAATTCTGGACGGTGGAACAGAGCAATGAGATGTTTAAACGTGCAGGGTTCATGGCAGAGGAGCAGATCGTCAAAGGAATTGTCTGTTTTACAAAACTAAAACCGGTTTAACTGGTCATTCTTCCTTCACAGTCAAAGTTTTTGATTGAATTTTTCCATGCCCTCGAATCAATTGGCGGGAACACCTGCTCTTCGAAGCCTCGACATGAACAACAAATCTGCCGAACGCTTTGAATCTATGTCCTACAACATTTTTTGTATTCGATACTAAAATTCCATCAGTCATGTCAGGGATGGTTTTATGTTACTATTTATCCCAGGGCTTCGTTAATACAACCATTGTTTGTCAATAAACCACGACAAGTCGTGTTTATGACTAACCTTTTTCCACACAAGAATTTCAAAAAACATGCCTTTGATTTAAATAATTATCAGAACTCATCAAATGAGTTCAATATTATTGGTTTTTAGTATTAACCTCCTTAATATATAAATAAGTATCATATATACTATCATGCTTAATTCATAATAAGAGATAAAATTTAACCTGGAGAGAATTATGAGACGCAAAAATGCTTCATATCCATTTTTTGTACTTATGGCAGTAATTTTGCTATCAGCTCTGTCTGCGACTGATGCGAATGCTGCAACCGAAGGAAAGGAACTTGAAGGAAAGCGGGTAGCGTTCCTGATAACGGAAGGTTTTCATGACGGGGAAACAATGTTTCCAATAGGCTATTTGCAAAATCAAGGTGCTGAAATTATCATTATCGGAGTGGAAGCAGGCCTGTACAAAGCTTATAACAGCGACATCACAGCGGTTGTTGAGTATTCTGTAACAGAAGTCAATCCTGCTGACTTCGATGCACTGATTATTCCCGGCGGCCGGTCACCTGCCAACCTGAGGGAACATTCCACAGTCGTGAGTTTTGTCAGGGATTTTATTGAAATGAATAAACCCACAGCATCAATATGCCACGGACCGCAGGTAGTGATTGCCACGGGAATTGTGGAAGGCAGAACTTTGACAGGAGTAAGTGCAATTCAGGATGAAATTACCAGGGCAGGCGCCAATTTTACCGATCAGGAAGTGATGGTTGACGGTAATCTGATTACCTCCCGGATTCCATCCGATCTTCCGGCATTTGCAATCGAGATTAAAAGACAGCTTCTTCAATAAAATGAAAGTGGGCAAAATTACAAGCCTGATTCGGTAAATCTGTTTTACTGATTGAAGCTCGTACGACAATTTAAAATGCAGTTTTCAGGTATGAGTCATTCGAGCATCAGCTTTTTCAGGAAACCGCCCTTTACCTGAGGTTTGTCCAGTTTTTCTTCGGGGTGGTCGGTATCGATGTGGTCGAGTGGGATGGCAACCTCTTCGACCATTTCCAGTCCAAAACTGTTGATTCCCACACGTTTTACGGGATTATTTGTGAGCAGCCTCAGTTTTCGAATTCCAAGTGTATGGAGAATCTGAGCACCTACACCGTAATCACGCGCGTCGAGCTTGGTGCCGAGGCGAGCACGAATCTCATCCTTGGAGAGGCCGTCGTCCTGAAGTTTAATGGCAGCAATCTGATCAGTGATGTTGTACTCACGGCTCATCTGATCCATGTAAAGTACTACGCCACATTTCGAATTTTCTACCATCTTCAGGCACTGGTGCAGAATACCGGTTTTACCGCTCCGTTTGCTGCCAAAAATATCAGCCAGAGGATTGGCGGAGTGAACACGGACCAAAACGGGATCGTCCTTGCCCCATTTTCCTTTTGTAAAAGCCAGGTGGTGTTCTCCAGTCAGTTTCTCCTCAAAAACGTGCAGTTTAAAATCTCCATAAATGGTGGGCATATCTACGCTCATGATATTTTTTACGAGCGATTCGTGCTTCATCCGGTAGGCAATCAAATCCTTGATGGTAATAAGTTTCATTCCGAACTTTTTGGAAAGCTTGATCAGTTCGGGCAGACGCGCCATCTCGCCGTCATCATGCATTATTTCACAAATAATACCAGCCGGACTGCAACCCGCCAGCCTTGCCAGGTCGATGGCAGCTTCGGTATGCCCCGCTCTCCTCAGCACTCCTCCATCCACACCCGTGAGAGGAAAAATATGACCGGGACGCCGGAAATCAGACGGTTTCGCTTCCGGGTTGATCAGTTCTTTAATCGTGTTTGCACGATCGGGTGCTGAAATTCCGGTTGTAGTGAGCTTTTTATGATCCACAGAAATGGTAAAGGCCGCCTCATCAGGATCGGCACCATCGGTAACCATGTAATCGAGGTCAAGTTCTTTAGCCCGCCGCGTAGTAATGGGAACACAAACCAAGCCACGCCCGTGCATCACCATCTGGTTGATCGA
Source organism: Balneolaceae bacterium (assembly GCA_007123785.1). Classification (GTDB taxonomy): domain Bacteria; phylum Bacteroidota; class Rhodothermia; order Balneolales; family Balneolaceae; genus Rhodohalobacter. The sequence goes on along the minus strand of SLGL01000004.1, from coordinate 8,974 downwards.
TTCAGGAGTTACTTTGTCTGCCGCCATCACAAAGTCACCTTCGTTTTCGCGGTCTTCATCATCCACTACGATAACCATTTTGCCTGACCGGATGTCTTCGATTGCTTCCGGGATAGTATTGAAGGTAAAATCAGACATTTGTAATCGGGTAGAGCCTGCTAAATTTTTATTAGGTAAACCGGGTTAATATCCGCCCGTTTTATTTTCCTGGATAAATTAATTCTTACCAGGATTTACATCGGTGATGGAGCTTTTCTGGAAACGTGCTTTCACACCACTGTCTATTTCCAGTAAAACAGTATCTTCGTCTATGGAGTTCACAATGCCGAACATACCTCCGCCGGTAACCACCTTGTCACCTTTTTTCATTTCGCCCACTTTCTTTTGAATCTCTTTTTGGCGTTTGGTCTGAGGCCGGATAATAAAGAAATAGAACACAAAAAAGATGGCTGCAAGAAACAGCAAGTTAATCATGGCACCGCCACCGTCGCCATCGGGAGGAGCCAGAAGGAAATATGATGTCAGAAAAGTCATAAAACAGTTTTTTATTAATAATTTTCAGCTTAATAAGATAGCGCATTTGGCCGGCTTGAGCAATCGGTTCTTGCAGAGGAGTTTTCCTGAAAATTTTATTACAAGTTAGTTAGGTTGACAAGACACGAAGTGGTAATGTACTGTACCTTATTACCATTTCAGATATGAGGAGATACGGTTTATTTATAAATAACAAAATAAACTTGTTTTCTACTGCATTTGCAGAAGGTCAAATATTTATAAAATTCATTGTATTCATTTCTGCTATTTTCAGATTGGTTCCATACTTTGGCCATTTGAAATCTGGCATAAAAATTCAAATAAAACTGCCTGACCAAACAGTTATAAATAAAAGTCCTGATGAAAAAAATACTCTGCACTATAATTCTGTTCTCACTGGCTTTGGTATTAAACGTCTCCTGCAGTCCGCAGGAAAACCCGTACTGGGGAGATGGATCTGAAGAATTTGACGTTCAGCAGGTATTTACAGGTGAACGGTTTCCCAATGTGGTGGTTGCTACAGACGGGAGCGTGATCGCCACATGGGGAAGCAACAGTTATCAGGTCCGCCGCAGTGAAGATGGTGGAGAGACCTGGGGCCCGGTAATCACTGTGGCTGATCCCGGTTTCCATGGCGGTGGTGTTACGGTTGATAAAAACTCTGGCAGTATTTTGGCATTCGTTGAAGAGGGACATCCTCCCGCTCCCCTAACCGTTTATCGGAGTACTGATCACGGAGTAACATGGGAACCCTTCGATGTAACTATTCATGCCGATGAAAAAGGAAACGTACCCTCAATGCATATGAATGAAAGAGGAATCACACTCAGACATGGTGAATATGCAGGCCGCCTGATACGTCCGTCTCGTTCATACGGCGAAGGAAATGATCGTGAGTTTTGGGAATCGCACTACACAAATGCAATTTACAGCGATGACGGCGGGGAAACATGGCAAACCAGTGCTCCTTTTCCTGCAAACGGAACCGGAGAAGCAGCTATCGAAGAGTTGTCTGACGGACGGCTTTACTACAATTCACGGCGCCATCTTTCCACTGACGGGTTAACTCCTTTAAGGAGGCATATCGCTTGGAGTGATGACGGGGGGCAGACGTGGGATAATCTTTCTGTATCGAATGATCTCCCAGACGGTCCGCAGGACACTGATTACGGTTTAATGGCAGGGCTTGTACGCCTTGATATTGACGGCCATGATATATTGGTTTATAGCAATGTTGATTCTGAATCCGGTCGGAACACCGGGACCATTTGGGCCAGTTTCGATGGAGGAAAAACCTGGCCGGTGAAACGTCTGATTGAAGAAGGCGGATTCGCATACTCATCTCTGGCTGCTGGAAGGAATGGAACGCCGAGCGAAGGCTGGATCTACCTGATGTATGAAGGCGGCGACCCCTACGGCTATGCGTACATGACCCGGTTCAATCTTCCGTGGATTACCGGCGGACGCGACTGGCGAGATTTTTTGGATTGATCCATTCTGATTTACTTTATAATACGTATAAGATGTCAAAACTATGATTATACCGGAAACTCATTCAAATCACTTCGAAGAGAGAGCCATATTGTCGCAAAAAAGTAAGTATATTGATGTAATGAAACGTACGTTACAGAATGGGAGAATGGAACCAATCCCCAAGCACTTTTTGTTTTAAATTTCATCATGAATAAAAACTTACTTATATCAGTAATTCTATTTATCACAGGTGCTGCCTTTGTAATGCAGGATTCAGACACAACAGCTGTGCAGGATACCGCTGCCGTTCAGGAACGCAGTGAAGGCCCAACATCCGTGAGTGTGATTCGTGTGGATGGAGCAATCGGGCCAACCAGCACACAATATATTGAAAGAAGCCTGCGAAAATCCATCGAAAACGGTGATGAAGCACTCATAATCGAGCTGGACACCCCGGGCGGACTGCTCGATTCTACCCAGGACATTGTGCAGATCTTACTTGGTACAGAGCATCCCACCGTAGTGTATGTATCACCGAGAGGTGCTAATGCCGGCAGTGCAGGAACTTTTATTACCCTGGCTGCTCATATCGCAGCGATGGCACCGGCAACCAATATCGGTGCCGCATCACCGGTTACTATGGGAGGCGGGGAAATGGATACCGTGGCACAGCAAAAGATTTTCAATTATTCCGAAAGTTTTATCGAATCGATCGCAGAGCAGCGTGATCGAAATGCTGAGTGGGCTAAATCTGCCGTAAGAGACGGTGCATCAATTACTTCCCGTGAAGCTCTTGAAATAAATGTAATCGATCTGATTGCCGATAACCTTCAGGACCTGCTTGAACAGATGGATGGAATGGAAGTTGAAGGTAAAATCCTGAATACGAGGGACGCTTCCACCGAGCGGATTCCCCAAACACTGGCAGAAATTTTCTTCAGCTTTTTGCTGCGACCCGAAGTGATGCTGATCCTTACCCTCGTGGCGATTTACGGAATTATAGGTGAAGTGACCAATCCGGGAGGAATTATCCCCGGAGTGGCTGGTGTAATAGCACTGATTCTGTTATTATATGGCGTTGCCGCGATGCCGATCAATCTCGCGGGCTTTATTTTAATTGGCCTGGCTATTATACTTTTTGTGGCCGAGGCGTTTACACCAACTTTTGGGTTATTAATCGCGAGTGGAACCGTGGCGTTTTTTCTTGGAGCTCTTATGTTATTTCAGGACCTGCCGGATGAGATGCAGATATCTATGTACTGGCTGATACCTGCAACCCTGCTTACGGCTGCGTTTTTCGCATGGATTGTAACCTATGGTGTGAAATCACTATTTAATCCGGTAAGGACAGGGCTTGAATCTACACTGGGCAAAACCGCTGAGGTGACCGATACCATTTTACCGAATCAATACGGACGGGTCTTTTTCGACGGGGAATACTGGACAGCCGAAAGTGAGAGTGTTCTCAATGAAGGTGAAATCTGTCAGATCGTTGAATTTAAAGGCCTGCGTGCAATTGTAAGGCCGCAGAACAAAGAGGAAGCAGCCGCTTCCGAAGAAAAAACCGCTTCATAATAAATACTGTTTTTCATGAATGTCACCGGCAAACTGATTTTATTTACATAACCTGTGAAGCAAACCGGTGCCATACTCTGCATCGGACCAAAAACAGACTTAATAACCAAACATCAAAAATAAGGAGCAAAGCCTATGGACGATCCAGGTGCAATAACCAACATGTTAGTATGGGTGATTACAATTGTAATTTTCCTGTCGGTATTTCTGCCGCAAATGTTCAAAATAATGAGGGAATACGAACGAGGAGTTGTATTCCGTCTTGGTAAATTTCAGGCTACGAAGGGACCCGGACTTATTATTCTGATTCCTTTCATTGATAAAGTGGAACGGGTTGACCTCCGTGTACTCACCATCAATGTGGAGCGTCAGGAAGTGATCACCAAAGACAACGTAACAGTAAACGTAGATGCAATCACCTTTTTCCGGGTCGTGGATGCTGAACGTGCTGTAATCCAGGTAGAGAGATATATCGCGGCCACATCTATGTTTGCACAGACCACGCTGAGAAGTGTGCTGGGACAGTTTGAACTGGATGAACTGCTTGCTGAAAGAGATAAAATCAACAAACAGATTCAGGACATTATAGACAGACACACTGACCCATGGGGAATCAAGGTGGTTTCAGTTGAAGTTAAAGATGTTATTCTGCCCGAATCGATGAAACGTGCCATGGCGCGACAGGCCGAAAGTGAGCGTGACAGACGTGCGAAAATTATTAATGCTCAGGGTGAATTTGAAGCCGCTGCCAAACTGGTTGAGGCCGGTGAAATGATTGAAAAAACACCCACGGCCCTTCAACTCCGTTATCTGCAAACGATGGTTGAACTCAGTGATGAGAACTCAACCTTTACTTTCGTTCCACTGCCAATGGATTTCCTGGAATCATTCAGGCCGAAAAATCAGAAAAAAGAGTAAACTTGTTTCAAGTGTAAAATTTACAAACCCGGTTCATTCTTTGGATCGGGTTTTTTTATTTTAAAAAGAAAAGGAAAAACTGATAACATCAGGGGTAAAAATTGTATGTGGCCTGATGTTTAATATTTTCGTTTTATCCGAATGCCAACAACAATTTTTGTCATGAAACTTTTGCAATCGATTATACTTTCCATCGCCGTGATAATTTCAGCAAGCGACCGGAATGATCACAAGAAGGAATTGATAATGAGCCAAACCGAGTGGGCCATTGCATTGCACGGGGGAGCGGGCACCATTTCAAGAGATATACCCGACACACTAAAGGAACAGTACTACAGCGGGCTAAATGAAGCCCTTGAAGTGGGTGAAGCAGTGCTTCGTGATGGCGGCACTGCCCTGGACGCTGTGGAGCAGGTGGTTCGTAATCTGGAAGACAATCCGCTTTTTAATGCAGGGAAAGGATCGGTCTTTACCAGTGAAGGAAAGCACGAGCTGGATGCAGCCATTATGGATGGAAGCACCCTGACTGCGGGCGCATTGACCGGTCTTACCACGGTAAAAAATCCTGTTTCACTGGCGAGGATAGTCATGGAGGAGTCTCGTCATATTTTCTTCTCAGGTGAAGGGGCCGAGGAGTTTGCCAATCAGACGAATGTGGAACGGGTTGAAAATGATTATTTTCACACTGAACGTCGCTACCAACAATGGCAGCGAACACAGGAAGATACAAGACTGAATAGATCTTCAGACATCGATGACAAAAACCATAAATACGGAACTGTGGGAGCTGTGGCAATGGATCGCAAAGGTAACCTGGCTGCAGCTACCTCAACAGGGGGCATGACCAACAAACAGTTTGGACGTGTGGGGGATGTGCCGATCATTGGTTCTGGAACTTTTGCAAATCATGTGGCTGCTATTTCTGCGACTGGATGGGGCGAACAGATTATGAGAAATGTTTCAGCCAACACTATTGCAAACTATATGGAATTTAATAATGAATCGCTCGAAAACGCAATGAGTTTTGTACTCACCGAACGGCTTGATCCTGGAGATGCGGGATTCATCGGAGTGGATGCAGCAGGCAATATCTCCATGCAGATGAACACGGCTGGTATGTATAGGGCCTCACTCAATTCTCACGGACACCGTGTAGTCCGGATTTGGGTAGATGAATAGTGTCGAGTCAGGTCTGATAGTTTTACCCGATGTTTTATCATTGAGACGATAAAAGCATGTATCAATAAATGTGGTTTAATGTAGACTTGTGTGGTGAACAAAAAATGTATCAGAGCGGGACAGACCCACTTTAATGGTATCAAATCGATCTGCGAATGTAATCGAGTGTGAAATTGCAAATTGCAAATTTTTATCCAACAGTGATCAACATAAACAAAAACCTCCTGTCGGGATTTAAAACCTTTAATCACTCATTCGCTTCCAGCTTTCCATGCCGCCTTTCAGATTGTAGAGGTTGTTAAATTTCACGTGTGGATTTAGTTTACGGATGGCTTCCGCACTTCGGCGGCCTGTGCGGCAATAGAATACCACAGGTTGATCCGATCTGATACTTTCTGCAATATAATCAATTTGTTCCAGTGGTATCAATTCCCCGCCAAGATGAGAGACTTCGAACTCTTCGGGCTGCCTCACATCAATCAGACGGAAATCTTTCCCTGTCTTTATCCAGTTTTTCAACTCTTTCGTGGAAATTTCATCCACACCGTCACCATTTGCGGGATTGCAAAATTGCTCGTAATCAATTAGCCGGGTGATAGATGGATTTTCACCTGTAACGGGGTTATCAATGCGTTTTGGAATCGAAACTAGCTGGCTTTCACTTTGAACCGCATCAAAGATCAGTAGCCTGCCGTTCATCAGTCCGTCCATTCCTGTAATCCACTTGATTACTTCGTTGGCCTGCATAGTGCCGATGATACCGGGAAGCACACCCATCACACCGGCATCCGAGCAGTCTGGTACCAGTTCGGCTGGCGGTGGTTCCGGAAAAAGATCACGATAATTTGGACCGCGTGTGCCATCGGGCTGTTCATCATTAAAGAGTGATAGCTGCCCTTCAAACCGGTACACAGATCCGTACACAAATGGCTTCTCCATGAATATACAAGCATCATTGATTAGATAGCGCGTTGGGAAATTGTCGGTGCCGTCGATCACAATGTCATATCCGGCAAGTGTCTCCATTATATTATCATTCGAAAGCCAGAAATTGTGAGACGTTACTTTCACATCACTGTTGCGGTTTTTGAGTTTACGGGAAGCGATTTCCGATTTTAGTTCTCCCACATCTTTTTCACTGAAAAGCACTTGCCTGTGCAGGTTGCACAGCTCTACTCTGTCACCGTCCACAATACCGATCTTTCCAATTCCTGCAGCTATAAGATAGAGAAGTGCCGGGCATCCCAGGCCGCCTGCTCCGACTACCAAAACTGATGCCGATCGTAATTTTTCCTGACCTTCCAGACCAATTTCCGGTAGTCTGATTTGGCGTCTATATCGTGAGTAAGCAGGTATTTGTTGGGATGATTTTGCGGTTTTCATACACAGCATGGTTTCGTACCTGGAATCTTCTTATCAGACCAGGCACATTTTGTTATCTTCAGTAGTAAAAACATCAACCAAAATATAACAGCCTTAAGAGAATGGATACAGTAACAATCGGAATTATCACACTGTCTGACCGTGCCAGCCGGGGTGAGTATGAAGACCGTTCCGGCCCGGAGATCAAAAAATATTTCAGCGAGCGAATAAAGAATCTCATTGAGTGGAGATATGAAGTGATTCCAGATGAAAGGGACAAGCTGCGCAAAATTTTGATTGAATTAAGTGATCTTGAAACCGGGTTGATCTGTACGACAGGTGGTACTGGACCTGCCCCGCGGGATATTACTCCGCAGGTTACGGAAGATGTGTGCGACAAAATTCTCCCGGGATTCGGAGAAGAGATGCGCAGAGTGTCACTTCAGTTTGTCCCCACGGCTATTCTTTCAGCTCAGACAGCGGGAATTCGTAATAAATCATTGATTATTAATCTTCCAGGCAAGCCAAAAGCGATAGCAGAATGCCTCGGAGCTGTTTATCCCGCTATTCCCTACTGCCTGGATTTGATCGGAGCACCGAGGATGGAGTTCACAGATAAGGGCAACAACGCCTTTCGACCACCAGGAAAATAATATTATCTTTGTCTTGATGAGGTATCTGGGTTATATACATAATACTTTATGACCCAAGCTAGGGTTTATCAAATTACCCGTTTTGTAATTCTGCGACATATACCCCTGACCAAGTAGAAGATAAGATTAAAATCTCCTGGTGATATCCGGGCAGCAGAAGCTTATTTTACTGTAACGCCGAGTAATTTTCTTGCTTGAGAGATAATTCCGTCCGGTCCAATACCCACTTCATCGTGCAGTTCGCGCTGGGTGCCGTGCTCCACGATGGTGTCGGGCACACCCATAATTATTACCGGAATTCCGGCGCCTTTTTCGGCCACATACTCGGCTACAGCTGACCCAAAACCTCCAAGTTTGGTACCATCTTCCAGAGTAATGACCGAATCGTAACCGGCCAGTACGTGATCAATCATCGCTGTATCAAGAGGTTTGGCAAACCTCATATCGAAGTGACCGATTTCCAGCCCCTCCTTTTCGAGTACTTCTGCAGCTTCCACGACATAGTTACCGATCGGTCCAAAGCTGAGTATTGCAAGTTTTTCACCTTCCCGGATGACGCGTCCTTTCCCAATTACTGTTTTATGAAAATCTTTTCGGATGTTCATACCAGTTGAACGGCCACGCGGATAACGTACTGCCCAGGCAGTATCATTATATTCGGAGGCTGTGAAGAGCATGTCCCTGAGCTCCTGTTCGTTCATGGGTGAAGAGACGATCATATTGGGGACAGCTCTGAGATAAGAAATATCATAAAGTCCGTGATGAGTTGGCCCATCGGCACCCACAAGACCTGCCCGGTCGATACAAAAAACAACCGGCAGCTTTTGAATGGCCACATCGTGAATAACCTGGTCGTATGCCCGCTGTAAAAATGTGGAATAGAGCGCAGCGAATACTTTTTTGCCCTGTGTGGCAAGTCCGGCGGCAAAAGTAACAGCGTGTTGTTCTGCAATACCAACATCGAAAGCGCGGTCGGGGAAAGTTTTCATCATCGGCCATAGGCTGGAACCGCTCGGCATGGCGGGTGTTATTGCCACGATATCTTCGTTTTTGGCAGCCAGTTCAACAAGTGCTTCACCAAACACATCCTGGTATTTTGAAGGTTGCTTATTCTCGCTGTTGGGCTGGGCGAGCGACTTGCCGGTAATTTTATCGAACGGGCTGCTTTGAGCGTGCCATTTGGTCTGTTCGCGTTCGGCAGGGACGAAGCCTTTTCCTTTTATAGTTACAATATGTAGAAGTTTCGGACCTGAAACGGTTCTCAAATCTTCCAAGTGGCG
>SLGL01000360.1 GCA_007123785.1 Balneolaceae bacterium | reverse complement strand
AGAGACAAAAGAGTCTTATCTAATGGACTCTACATATAAGATATAATTGCTTATAAAATAGAAAACAGGTCTTTTTCTTTTTTTAAGGGGTTGTTAAGAGCGGGTTATTATGGTTTTATGTATAACACCCGGTGTTCCGGTTCTGGGGGAATATCGATGTGATGGGGTTGTGTTTGAACTGTGATTTCGAATTGATCAATTTCAATTCCCAGTGCGGGGTCTATCCATTGGACCGTCCATGTTCCGGGATCAAGATTCAGAGAAAGGCGACTCTCGCCGGTATTTTCTCCAAGCAACTGAATAACCATCGAACCAGTTTGCGAAGCCAGTACATTGGCATCCAATGTGTTTGGCAGATCATCTAAAAGATCGGGAGCAGGATGCATCTCCCAGAAAGGCACCTGCGCGATAAAAGCTCCCAGCCTCATCACAGCCTCATGCTGAAAATCACTGATCTCCGGGCCATGCTGTTCACCCAGCCGGTGGAATCGCGCAGCAGCTGCGCCGCCGATAAATCTGCTCCACAATACAATATCCCCGCCATCCGGTCCCCGCGTATAATCTTTTGAGACAATTAGAGGCTTTACGGTACCTGTTTCAGTCATCACCCGGCGATACTCCTTCATCCGCAGGCCGCCTCCGATTGCCTGTTCACGTGCATCCCCAAATTCATGACCGGAGACACCCTGCGCTGCATCAACAAACGAATAGCCGGGTTCAGTTGACAAAGTCAAGGGACTAAATTCATCCTCACATTCACCTCCCCCGTCAACTCGGTTGGTCGAAGGCATTTCACCGATCATCATGCCTTCCGGAATATTTTCACTGATGTATGCCGCCCAAAACCGGCTCCATTCCAGGTGAGCCCGGCTCTCATTGGAAATGTTAATGATAACATTTGGATAGACTGATACAATCTCCAGGATCTTATCCACATATCGTTTCTGAAGTGACAAAACCGGCTCGATATTGTAACGCGATGGAATGGTACTGTAAAAGGGAGCATCGCAAACAGCTGTTTCCACTGGCAACACATCCTCATCGTAGTTAACATTATTGAGCGGATTGAACGGATGTGCATTCCAGGCTGATCCTTTTCCGGGATCATATTCACCGCCGGGGCCCCTTGTAACCGACCAGTCATCCCATATTTCTACTGCAATGACGATCCCACGATCCAGCGCAGCATCGAGATAATCTAAAAATCGTTCTTCCCACTCTGGTTCAAAATATTCCAGATCATATCGGCCGTCCTCCAGATGCCTCCAGGGCTGCAGCACTTTTTCCACATGCCCGTCGTGAAGGTGATTCATCGGATCGTAGGGCAGGCTTCTCATGAAACCAACTACATGCTGGCTGTTGATTTCTTCAATCACAGCGGTTAGCCGGTCCATCTGTTCTATAAAATCAACTGTACCCGGACGGCTAATCAGTGTCCAGCTGTGATAACTGGTTGGCCCCAAAGGAAAAACAGGCACATCACCCCAGGCAAGGTAGTGAAGGTTTTCGCTATAGGGTTGTATCCGGTCCTGAAGGTCGTTTTTTTTATTATCTGCAGTCTCAGAAACCTGACAAGCGTATAACCCAAAAACTAAAATCACGATCAGGCATAACCGTTCAGCATAGATTTGCTTTGCTTGTGAAGCGAGGGATGTTACTGTTCGGTTATATCCGGTTTTAGCATCAGACATGAAATTGAATATAATTCGCGCACCTGTTTTCCGCAAGATCAATATTTATTTGCCATAAGTTTTGTCTTGTATAAAGTCACATTTTGAAGAACTGTCCATGCAGCAGTGGTGAAGTGAGGGGGTTGATTTTCGAATGGCGGAAAAATGTGTCCAAATCAGATCGAAACGAAGTTATTTTATAAATATCAATACGTTTTGGGCAGCTATGATATAAAGTGATTTTTTTGAAAGGGTCTGGTAAATACTAACGCCTGTATCACCTGCACAGCGGTGGAGCTCGTTTTGTCATTCGAGCCAGAAAGTATCAGTGATTCTATCGAAAATCCTCCACTCCAGTCGATCACATGACCGGTTTGCAATGCGGCCAATCATACGGTTAATCGCTCAAGTCAATAAATTTTTGGTTCAAGATGCAGAAGAATCAGGCTCTGTAACTGCTTTTTTGTTATTTTCATCTTAACAGACAGACGTATTATATTAACAACTAACCCTACATGAAAACGAAGAAGGTAACTGTTTTAAATGAGTCGGGACTTCATGCCCGTCCGGCTTCCGTTTTGGTAAAAACGGCTTCGCGGTTCAAATCAGAATTTTACATCAAAATGTATGGATACAAAGTGAATGGGAAAAGTATCCTTGGTGTGATGACACTCGCTGCAGAAGCAGGTGCAGAAATGGAATTAATTGTTGATGGGCCTGATGAAGATGAAGCACTGGAGAAGCTTGTGAAACTGTTTGAAAATAAGTTTAACCCGGCACCACCATGAAAGAGCAACAGCCAAAAATTTTATCGGGAAAACCGGCTGCACCTGGTATTGGTGTTGGCAATGCCTTCATTTTACGTGATGACAATAAGCCTGTCCACCCTGAAAAAATTTCGGACCAGGAGATTGAAGAAAATATCAGGAAGTTTGAAAATGCCTGCGAATTTCTTGTACAAGAGTATGAAAAAATCAAAACCATTCCCGATGATTATGATGTGGTAGAAATAATCGATGCTCAGATTCAGGCGCTAAATGACCCTGAAGTGATGTCAACCATAAAACGAAAAATTAAAGAAGAAAATTTTTCGGCAGATTACGCCATATTCAGCACATTTAATGATTATATCCAGTTACTTGAATCTGCCGGTGCTCAGTGGGCAAAAGATCGAACGATTGACGTGGTATCAATCCGGGATGAGCTGATTCAGGCTACCAAAGAAAAAAAGAAAGAGTTTGATGTAAAAAAAGGTGAGATTGTTTTTGCCGAAGATATACCGCCAACTGTGATGGTGAAGCTGAGCCGGATCAAAATTTCCGGAATTGTGATGGAAAGGGGCGGACTTACATCCCATGCCGTGATCTTATCTCAATCTCTCGGGATTCCCTGTGTGATTAACGCACACTGGGACCGTTTTCAGCTTCAGGATGGTAACGATGTGATTATTGACGGTTCAACGGGCCAGGTTATTCTGCGGCCATCGTGGAAGCAGAAACAGGAGTACCTGAAAAGGAGAGAGGAACAATTTTCACGATTTCAGAAAGCTCTTGAATGGGCCCGAAAACCTAATAAAACCAGTTGTGGTTCAGAATTTACGCTTCGTGCGAATGTAGAATTTCTGGAAGAATTACCAAGGCTCAAGACTCATGGAGCCCGGGGAGTTGGCCTGCTCAGAACCGAAACCATCTTGTTCGAATCGAACGAATTTGATGTATGGGACCAGGTTGAATTTTATTCCAATATGGTTGAAGCAGTTGAAGGCCATACAGTTACCATACGTTTGTTTGATGCAGGTGGAGACAAACTACTTGAAAACTCAGAAACTGAAGCAAATCCATTTTTGGGCTGGCGCGGGGTAAGAATGCTTCTCGATAAAAAAGAGTTTTTGAAAAAGCAGCTGGAGGCTATTTACCGTGTTTCAGGTAAGTTCACGGGAAAAGTGAGAATTTTAATTCCTATGGTTTCCAGTATGGAAGAGATACATGAAGTAAAACGGCACTGCATTGATGTATGCAACAGCCTGTCACGCCAACATGTACCAGTTGATTCTGAAACTCCGATCGGAATTATGGTTGAGGTTCCAAGCATTGCTTTAATGGCTGAACATGTAGCAAAGCATGTTGATTTTTTTAGCCTTGGAACCAATGATTTAACCCAATACACACTGGCGGTAGACAGGGGTAATGAAAAAATATCACATCTCTTCGACAGTTATCATCCATCGATCTGGAAGCTTATAAAAATGTCGAAAGATGCTGCTGATAAAGAAGGTATTCCGGTGGCTATCTGTGGTGAAATGGCTTCAAAACCTGAAGCAGCAGCTTGTCTTTTAGGGCTGGGCATCAATGATTTGAGTATGAATACCGGTTCTATTCCCGTGGTAAAATCTGTTCTTTGCAGTAACACTCTCGATGAAATGAAAAAGCTGGCTGATCGCGTTCTTCATGCAGACGAACTGGAACACATTCATGAATTACTGGAAGAGTGGCGACCTGCTTAACCCGAATTATTCATGAATAAGTGTGCAGGAATGGCTTAAAGTGTAAAAATTCTATCATTTATGGTAATTAATTATATAGCTCAAGTTTGGGTGTAGATATTTTCTGCGAAATTTTAATGTGCGCTGCGTTTAAGCGAAAATGGCTTACTCAGGGTACATAAGTACCTCTCCGTCACCATTTTCACTTCGCCTTGTTCACATCAAAATTTCATTATGAATAATCCGGGTTAATCAAATATACTAATTTTTAAAAAACAGATTTCTTAAACCAAATTAATAAAAATAGTTTTAAAGCTAAGACGGGAAACGCTACCATGTGAAATAAAATTATATTTATTGGTAAATAAACATTATTAAATAATTTAAAAAAATATAAATACGTTAATAAAAAAACTAATTTTATTTTATTTCGTTAATTAATTAAATAACTTTCTTTTCAAGAGAAATTTCTAATCCAGCACAAAATCAATTATGTTACAAAAAACATTTACACCAAAACGAACAGTATGCAAAGTTACTTTTTCCATTCCCAGGGAGTGGGCAAAAGAGAAGGTTCATGTTGTAGGAGATTTTAACGAATGGGACCAGACTGCCGACAAACTTGAAAAGAATAAAGACAATTGGGAAGTAACTTTGCGGTTGAAACCAGAAAACAAGTACCGCTTCAGATACCTTCTCGATGGTGTTAAGTGGGAAAACGACGATGCTGCTGATGATTATGTTCCGAACGAATTCGGTACCGAAGACAGTGTTGTTGAAATCGGAAATTAATTGAATGGCAACACGCTTTGATGTAGATCAATGTAAAGATTATATGCGCACTACCTGGCTTGGTAGTGAATTTATCTACATCAGGCGGGTTGAATCTACAAATTCATACCTTAAACAGGTTTCTTCAGGTGATTTGATACACGGTACGGTAGTTCTTGCTGATCATCAAACCCAGGGAAGGGGCCAGTATGAGAGGAGCTGGGAAGCGGCACCGTTTCAAAATCTCACATTTACACTTGCATTCCGGCCTCCCAAGGGAGAACGCCTTGTTCTTCTTACACTTGCCTGTGCATCAGCCGTTTGCCAAGCATTGCAAAAATATACTACTGAACAGGTGTGTATTAAATGGCCAAATGATCTGTTAGTTGGAAATCGGAAAATTGGCGGATTGCTCACGGAATGTACATTTAATGGTCCCAAACCCGAGCGAGTCCTTATCGGTATTGGCCTGAATACACATCAAAAACAGTTCAGCAAAGATATACGGCAATCTGCAGTATCTCTCTCTTCGATAGCCGGAAGGACTTTTTCAAGAGAAGAACTATTGGGTGACTTGCTTTCCGAAATTGAGCTTTTTTATCATCGCTGGCACAATTTTGATGACAATTTACAAAGAGACATTAATCATCGGCTAATTGGATATGGCGAGTGGGTGCATATTAGCGTATATGATAAAATGACGGATGAAAAGTTTAAATTTATTGGTGTGAATGAAAAAGGAGAACTGCTGATGTTGAATGAGCAGTTGGATGTCAATAAATTCAGTTATGAACAAATTCGCATCATCACCGGTAACGAAATCTTTTCTGAACCAAAAAGAGGCCTTTCTGCCTGACTTTTCCGGCAAAATTGTAGCTGGAATCAGCGGCGGACCCGATTCGATGGCGCTCCTATATCTGCTCCATCGTCATCAAATTCAGACTATCGTGGTTCACATCAATTACAGGCTTCGAGAAGAAGCTTCAGACAAAGACCAGTCAGTCGTAGAAGAGATGTCTGCTTTATGGAATCTGGAATGTGTTTCGGTGCGGCTTGATCCAGATGAAAGCGAAGGGGAAAATTTTCAGTCCTGGGCCCGTGATCGCAGGTACCAGATTTTCAGCGATATCAAAAGGGAATTTGATGCTGATTACATTACAACAGCCCATCATGAAGATGACCAGCTCGAAACAATACTCCAGAAAATTATGCGCGGAGCGGGTTTTTCAGCCTGGAAGGGTATGGATGTATTGGACGGCGATCTGTTCAGGCCGTTGCTGGATGTTCCCAAGTCAGACATCCTCCGGTTTATCCAGGAGTTCAACATCCCGTTTCGGATGGACCGGACAAACGAAGAATCCACATATGCACGAAATTTTATTCGCAATAACTGGTTTCCCGAACTGAATAGGT
>SLGL01000280.1 GCA_007123785.1 Balneolaceae bacterium | reverse complement strand
TTATCACCGGCAAGATGAATGGTTTGTGTTGGAAACGCAAAATCTATTCCTTCTTCGTTGAATTGGCGAAGAATTTCACGATTTACCCATTCGGTAAATTTCATATACTCCCAGAAATCGGGGGGATGGTACCAGTAAAACACTTTCAAATTAAGTGAATCAGAATTCAGGTCGTCAAAAAATACACGTGGAGGAAACGCTTCGTCCATCCCCTCGTGGTTGTCAAGAATCCCCTTCAGGATTTCAACTGCCCGGTCAACTTTTTCAGGCGGGGTATCGTACGTGATAGTTACGTCGAACACTCGACGGATAAAAGCCCGTTTCCCGATGTTATGAATCGTTGCATTGGCAAGGTTTCCATTCGGAACAGTGAGAAGATGCCCGTCAAGAGTACGAATTTTCGTTGTACGGACTCCCACTTCATTAACCACACCAAGTTGACCTTCCAGGTTGATGAGTTCACCCACATTGAAAGGTTTGTCGGCAAAAATCATCAGTGAACCGAAAAAATTTCGGATGGTATCCTGCGCGGCAAGGCCCAATGCCAAACCACCGATACCGATACCAGCCAGGATACTTGTAATAGGCTGATCACTAAGTGACTGCGCAGCCTGTAAAGTTACCAGAATCACCACTGCCACACGGATTGATTTGCCAACAATCGGGATGAGCATATCATCGATGTTAATGGAATCTTCTTTGGCAAATCCCTTCAGCCAGACATCCAGTACATCTACCTGCCGGTAGGCAAAATGCCCGATGGCAAGAATAATCAGCATTTCCAGGGTGGTATCAAGCAAACTCTGAAAACCTTCAGGTACGATTAAAAAAGATATGGCAACGCGCAGGCCAACCGCAAAAAAGAGAAAGGTGACCGACATTGAAGCCGCTTCCGCTGCTACGGAAAGCATCATTTGGCCACGATTTTCGAGCCTGGGCTTGAGTCGGTTTAGAAAATATTTGAGCAGTTTTCCCGCTAAAAGAGCTATCGAAATGACGACGATTAAGACGACAATCCGCCAAACTTCATTTCCAGCGAAAACAAATTCGGCAGGCTCGGTAATGATTTCCATGAACTGATTATGATTTTTATATGATCTTCAAAATACAACACAGGTTTCTGATCTGATACCTGTACTTTTAACATGTCAAAGATACGTTAATCATTCAAACCCTCATAAAGTGCATTCAGCAATTCCCCGCCAAGATTTTGACTGTATTCCCAGAACATCGCACCGCCCAAACCCCTTGCACGGATGTAGTGGGTTTTATGATGAAGAGACTTTTCGTCATCATACGTCACAAATGTTTGTGTATCGGAGTTCCAGAGCCAGGGCGCTTTGGCTTCTGAGTCCCAATAGCGTGTAAATCCGTTTTTGTTGATATAGTTATCTCTCAAATTATCGTAACTGAGGGAGCCGCGATCACCATTCGGTGCAAACTGATAAAGCCCGTTGTCTGTATTTCTGACCCCGGACCAGTACCTCCCGTAAAATGCCACACCCAACACCAGTTTATCTGAGGGAATTCCTGCGTCGATGAACCACTGTACCGACTGATCGGCCGAGCCGCGAGTGTAGTGGATGCTGGCTGACGGATACAAATTGGTGTGATGGCCCGCTACAGGTGAACCGCCGGTGTGATAATCGTAGGTCATCAGATTGATAAAATCGAGATATTGATGCGCCTTGTGCATCTCCGTGTTTTCCAGGAATCCCCTACTGGCACCCGTGGCGATGGTTAGCAGGTATGGATCATCTTCCCGCCCCTCAATTCGGCTCTGTTTATCAAGATGTTTGCGGAGTTCTTTCAGCACCAGCGTAAAATTCTCTTTATCCACAGCCCGAAATACATTTCCCGCACCCGGGCTTCCGGGATATTCCCAGTCGATATCAACGCCATCAACCCCGAACTCCTTCACAAAATCAACAGCACTTTCGGCAAAACTGCGTCGTGATTCTTCGGTAAGAGCGGCATCAGAAAACCATGTGGAACGGGTCCAGCCACCGAGAGAGATCAGAATTTTGAGATCAGGATTTACCAGTTTTAGTGAATCAAGTACAGCAAAATTATAAGCATCCTGTTCATGTATCGATACCACCTGTCCATCATCCAGCACATCGGCAAAAGCGTAGTTGATATGAGTCAGTTTCGTTGCGTCGAATTTATCTGTTGTCCAGTCAGACCGCCATCCGGCTACATAACCGATGATTTTGTAATCTGTTTCTGATTGTTTATACACTCTGTTTTTAGATTTGTCATTTTCGGATGTTTTAATTCCTGAAAATAAAATCAGGCCGGCTATGAAAGTCAGGAAGAGGTTTTGAAAGTGAAAGTTCATCAGTTTAGTTTATTATGTATGTTGGCTGAAATATATTTCGGTAAGCGGTTACTCCGTAACGAATAGTGAAAATAATATCGATATTTATCACTCTATGAATCAAGAATCTACCATTCAGATGAGAAAAAAGCTGATCAGTCTTGCAAAGAAGGCCGGGGCACTTCAACCGGATTCGCAGGAAAGAATGCGTCTTGAAGCGATGGCAACTGAATATGCAGAACGTTTTTTCGACTCTCTGCCTCATCAAAAAGCATATTCCGCTTTTGATGCAAAGGATTTCATTTTTATGGACGATGCAATTCCTGAAGAGGGGCAGTCACCATCCCAGTTATTTAAGGATGTGGAGAACCGGGTAGTACGTCCCGGACTAAATACTGTTTCCGGCAAGCACTTTGGCTACATACCGGGAGGCGGGCTGGCCACCTCAGCCATAGGTGATTACCTCGCAGCTGTGACTAACCGGTACGCAGGTGTCTACTCAATCTCTCCGGGTGCTGTGTCACTCGAAACCCGGCTCGTAAACTGGATGTGCGGACTGATGGGCTATGGGGCCAATTCAGGCGGTTATCTGGCATCGGGCGGCAGCATAGCCAACTTCACAGCAATCGTTACCGCACGGGATGCTTCCGGGCTGAAGGCTGCAGATTATTCTAAAGCTGTAGTTTACCTGACCCGGCAAACCCACCACTGTGTAGACCGTGCACTGAACATGGCAGGCTTGAGAGAGTGTACTCGCCGTTACGTGTTAATGGATAATCAGTTCCGAATGAAATCCGATGAACTGGAAACAGCTATTCGGCAAGACCGGAAAAACGGATTCATTCCCTGGCTGATTGTCGGCTCAGCAGGCTCAACGGATACAGGAGCAATCGACCCGCTCTATGAAATCGGTGAAATTGCCAAAAATCAAAACCTCTGGTTTCACATTGATGCCGCCTACGGAGGTTTTTTTATGCTGACAGAATCAGGCCAACAAAAACTTCGTGGAATAGAACGATCTGATTCAGTAGTGCTGGACCCGCACAAAGGACTTTTTCTGCCTTATGGTACAGGTGCGCTTCTGGTAAAAGATGTTAAAACCCTGGCCCGATCTCATGGATTCAGTGCAAATTATCTGCGCGACACCGAGATGAAAAACACTTTTTACTCCCCGGCTGAAATATCACCCGAGCTGAGCCGCCATTTTCGCGGCCTGAGAATGTGGCTGCCCTTGAAACTGCATGGTGTTAAAGCATTCCGCAACAGTCTCGAAGAAAAAC
This sequence comes from Balneolaceae bacterium, assembly GCA_007123785.1. Lineage (GTDB taxonomy): Bacteria > Bacteroidota > Rhodothermia > Balneolales > Balneolaceae > Rhodohalobacter. The sequence goes on along the minus strand of SLGL01000280.1, from coordinate 2,757 downwards.
TGCTTCTATCCCAATATCTTTGGGAACGGCTCAATGAGACAGAAGAAATAGAGACCGGCCCGCCACCCCAACTCAGTGTATTCATGTTCCGCTGGAAACCGGAGACTGATGATGGAGATACCAATGAATTCAATAAAAAACTGCATCAGTCACTTTTAGAAGATGGCCGTATCTTTTTATCCACTACCCGCATTGATGAAAATTTCTTTTTCCGTGTGGCTGTGCTCTCCGTACGAACCCACCTGCAAGAAGCCGATTTGCTTCTTGATATTCTGAAAGAAAAGATGAGTGAGATTTCTTAAACCCATTACAAAAATCATAATAGCAAAGCCTCACGAAAAAACTTCTCAAAATATTCAGCCGCTTTGATTCGGCTTTTTGCCCAGGTCTTTCCCGACCTGTGCCAACAACTTCCCTGCCGCCTTCACCGGACTGATTTTTCCTTCAGCAACTATTTTCTCCAGCTTTGGGATTCGGATACGAATTTCCGGATGATCATAAAAATTTTGCCTGAGTCGTGATTCGATCGTTTCACGCATCCAGAAAACTGCCTGTTCTTTTCGGTTCTGCTCAAAAAAGCCGTTTTCGCGGGTTTGTCTGAAATAGCTTTCAACCTGCTGCCAAATTTCACTAATACCCTCACCTTTAAGAGCTGAACAGGTTAGTACGGGTGGTTTCCATCCTGAGGGATGGATTGGAAAGAGCGAAAGTGCATTCTGGTATTCCACCTTTGCCTGCCTGGCAGCCTTCAGGTTCACTGACTCTGCCTTGTTAATCGCTATCAAGTCGGCCATCTCCATAATACCCCGTTTGATCCCCTGCAGTTCGTCACCCGCACCGGCAAGCATCAACAACAAAAAAATATCCACCATCGATTTTACGGCGATTTCAGATTGCCCTACTCCCACCGTTTCCACAAAAACCGTACTGAACCCGGCAGCCTCGCAAAGCAAAATTGCTTCACGGGTTTTTCCAGCTACACCGCCCAGAGCACCTGATGCAGGGGAAGGACGAACATACGCACGCGAATGGGTAGATAAAAACGGCATCCGGGTTTTATCACCCAGAATGCTCCCTTTTGAACGGCTGCTGCTGGGATCAACGGTCAATACTGCAATTTTTTTTCCCCGCTCCAGCAGATGTTTTCCGAGTGATTCAATAAAAGTGCTTTTCCCAACACCCGGAACACCCGTTACACCGATTCGCAAAGACCCTGCAGAATGTGGCAGGCACTTTTCAAGAATTTCTTCACCCATCTCCCTGTGATCCGGGTTTGTGCTTTCAATAAGTGTGATAGCCTGCGATAACACAGCCCGACTTCCTGAAAGGATCCCCTCCACATATTCATCAACCTTCTTCAGGCTGTGCTTTTGGATCCGGTAATTCGGGTTGAGCGAGCCGTGATGAGCTTGTTGTTTATCGGATTCGCCAGGCATTTCTTTTCATTTTACTTTGGGCTTTCTGATTCAAGATGAATGTTCTTAACGGTGAATGCAAGTCAGCTCTTCAACTTTTCAATCACAGTGGTAATCAAATAAGCGGAAATAGCACAAATGAGTGATAGCAGGTATGCCCAGGAAATATCGAACAGGTATGTTGCTGAGAGCCATACCGTCATGGCTGTGATCAGAGTTGCTGCTGCTGCATTTTTTCCTCCTGTTTTTGTGAACAGACCAAAAACAACAATGGTGAAAATTCCCGCAGTTCCGAATGCCGCTGCATCCACCACCAAATCGTATACCCCCTCTGCATTAGTCGCAATAAACCAGGCGACGATTCCAAATACCACAACGAATATCCGCGCCCATCCCACCTTTTTCTTTTCCGGCATATCGGGGCGGCTCTTAACCACAATATTGTGTGATACCAGCGATGATGCCACCAGCAATGCTGAATCTACCGTTGAAAGAATGGCTGATACCAGTGCCCCGGCAAAGATAATATAGAGCACGGTAGGCATGAAGGTTTGAGCCATAATAGGAATGATCTGCTCGCTGTCTTCAAGGCCGGGAACGAGGTGCAGGCCTACCAGTCCGATGAATGCCGGTATGAGTCCGAAACCGAGATACATCGAACCGGCCGCGATGGATGAACGGCGCGCCACTTTTGGCGATCGTGTAGCAATCACCCTGGCGACAAGCTCTTGTGCAACGACCGATCCGCAGAGTGGAATGGCCCAGATATCAATCCGATCCACGAGGGGAGTACCGGCAGGCTGCCTTAGGGTAAGCCGGTCCGGATCGATAGAGCTCCAAACCCCGGCGATATCCGGCGTGTTAAAAATCACCAGGAAAAAGAGAGCAATCAGGCCAAAAATCAGTATAACTCCCTGGATCAGATCGGTGTAAGCCACAGCGAGCAAACCTCCCAACACTGTATAGACGATAACAATGGTGGCTGCAATACCGATGGCAATTTCGAGTTCAAGTGATGAGGAAGCCGTAAGAACCTGCCCAAATGCACGGATTTGTGCAGCGGCCCACATCAGTGTGGATGGAACCATAAACAGAACAGCCAGCTTTTCCACACCGGATGAGTACCTTTGCCTAAAGAGGTCGGCAAGTGTGGTTAGTTTTCTTTTCCAGAGGGGTGCGGCAAAAACAAAGCCCATTATAACCAGGCAAAGACCAAACCCAAATGGATCGGCAGTGCCGCCTGCAAGCCCGCCGTCGTAAATTGCACCGGATGCCCCGATAACACTTTCTGAGCCGAACCAGGTGGCAAAAATGGTGAATGTGCCCAACGTATAACCAAGCT
>SLGL01000235.1 GCA_007123785.1 Balneolaceae bacterium | reverse complement strand
TCCAAATTCCGGCTCTCCGGGAGCGAGTGCAAGTATTCGTGTTCGGGGTGAGCAGTCTATTAGCGGATCAAATTCACCAATTTTTGTAGTGGATGGAAATATTACCACCAATATTGATAATGTCAGCAGCCAGGATATCGAATCTGTTTCGGTATTGAAAGATGCTTCGGCTGTTGCGATTTATGGGTCCCGGGCGGCCAATGGTGTGATCGTAATAAATACAAAACGCGGAAGTCGTGAGACAACCCCAACCATTAATTTTCATGCCTATACAGGTTTTCAACATGAAAGTAACTTGAGGCTGAACCTTTTGAATGCTGATGAGTTTGTTGAAATCTTCACAGAAGCACACCAGAATAGCGGAATCAGCAGGCCGTGGGATGAATCGGATCTGGCTGAGTACCAGGGAGTAGATTCTGACTGGCTTGGAGCTGTTACAGGGTATGGCTATCTCTCCAATGCAGACCTTTCAGTAGCCGGCGGCTCTGAAAATTCCAACTATTATGTAGCTGCATCGCATATCGACCATCAGGGCATGGTGATCAACACAGACTACCATCGCACCAATCTTCGCCTGAATACCGATCACGTAGTGCGGGATCGTATCCGGTTCGGAAACTCACTAAACCTTTTTTCCGGGAAGACCAATAATGCCACTCACCAATATGTGGGAGCGCTTCAAAAAGTGCCATTAACCCGAATTTATGAGGATGACGGAAGCTGGGGAAGAATTCGAAATGTGCCTCTTGAACACATGCATGCCAATCCTCTTTGGCAGGCTGATGATGTAAGTGATCGCATAGAAAGAGGCGTACTGGGGAATCTTTATCTGACAATAAACCTGCTTGAAGGCCTTGAGTTCACAGCCAGAGGGAATGTGGAATGGACCAATGATTACAGAAGCCAGTTCGGACAGGGAGTGCCGGGCGATCTCGGATGGGAAGGAAGCTCAATAAACAGAGTTGAAAAAGATAACCGCGAAACACTCTTTTGGCAGACCGATTTCCTTTTGGAATACGAGAACCAGTTAGGAATGGATCACTACGTAACAGGACTTCTCGGTTACTCAATTGAAGAGCAGACGTATGAGAGGCTCTGGGCTGACGGAACCGGAACACCCAGTAATGAGATCCGTTATCTGAGTGCAGTTGATCCGAACTCCATGAGAAATGACAACACGTTTTCCGATTGGGCATTTGAAGCGATATTTGCCCGGGCAAGCTACACATTCCGTGACCGGTACATTTTTAATGCTACTGTGAGAAGAGACGGGACATCCAGATTACATGCCGACCACCGATGGGGAACATTTCCTTCGTTCTCGGCTGCATGGCGAATTACCCAGGAAAGCTTTATGGATGATGTTGACTGGCTCGATGAGCTGAAGCTCAGGGGAAGCTGGGGAACAACCGGTAATGTGCTGAGTATCTCCACTTATGGAACCCGAACAAGCCTGACTAACTGGAATTATGCTATGGGTGGTCAGCAGCGAGCCGGCTATACTCTTGCCTCTGCTGTGAATACCGATCTGCAGTGGGAGAGTACTGAAAAGAAAAATATCGGTCTCGATATCGAAGTTTTCGACAGCAGGCTCTACGGTATTGTCGATTTTTTTATTGAAGATACCCGCGACCTGCTTTTCACACAGCCGATTCCCAATTCCACCGGCCTTGTTGGAAACCCATTTATAAATGCAGGACATATCAAGAATACAGGGTTAGAACTTGAACTGGGATTTCGTGAGATGTCAGGTGACTGGCGTTACAGTGTCAGTATGAACATGACACACGCCAAAAACGAAGTAATCGATCTTGAAGGTCGGGATCTTACCACTTCGGGTATTGTAGAAGGGTATCCGCTTCGCTCTTTTTATGGGTATAAATCTAATGGGATAATCCGTACAGAAGAGGATCTTAACAATAATCCACATTTTTCAGGTAAACAAGTTGGTGATATCTGGTTTCTTGATACAAATGAAGACGGATCCGTTACCTCAGATGACCGTGTAATCCTTGGTGACAGATTTCCCTCTATGACCTATGGAGCCATGGGTACACTTGGGTTCCGAAACTGGACCATGCAGGTTCAGGTTCAGGGCGTTCAGGGCGTACTTCGGGATATTCGCGGCGGCCATAACCTGGGTGTACTCCACTACTTTACACAGTGGGCGAAAAACCATGACAACCTGATAATGGACCGGTTTCACCCATCGAAAAATCCCGACGGACAGTACCCAATCGTGAGAACAGATGACAGCGGAAGTAATCTGGCAACATTTTCAGATTTCTGGCTGTCGGATGCTTCCTTTTTGAGAATTAGTAACATGAATTTGAACTACGATTTCCCGGTTTCAATTACCGACGCTTTGGGTATTGGTTCAGTTTCAGCTTATATGAGTGTGCAGAACCTCTATACATTCACCAGTTTTGCCGGACCGGAAGTAGACTCCAATGCAGATGCTCTTACGGGTGTGCCTCAGCCACGAACCTGGCTGTTTGGCGTACGAATGAGCTTCTGAAACATTTCTGAATATTAATACATTTAAAAACAAACGTTATGAAAATGAATAAATATAGCATAACATCAATTCTGATATTGTGCGGATTCCTGTTCGTTTCTTCCTGTGACGTACTGGGAGAAGATGACTTTCTGGAGCGATATCCCCAGGATTCACCGAGTCCGGAAGTGTTTTTCGTAGATGAAAGCTCAGCCAAACAAGCGGTTATATCCGCTTACTGGCCATGGGCTCGCGGTAGTTGGGCGATGTTCCGCAGAGATATGCAAATTCTGTTTGACGGAATGAGTGATGATGCCCACTGGCGACCAGCCAGGGCGGCATCCATTCAGCAGGCCGACTGGAACATCAATTCTGATCACGGCACAATAAATATATACTGGACTCAGGTGTTCCGGGCCATCAACGCAGCCAATTTTGCAATTGATGGAATCCCCATTCTGTTAGACAGAGGGTTACAGCAGCAGCAGCTTGATCCTTATATTGCCGAAGCCCGGTTTATCAGGGCGTTTAGCTACATATTCCTGACCACTTTCTATGGAGATGTGCCACTGATCGACAGGCCACTCAGTTCGTTTGAAGAGTTCAACCAACCACGTGTGGCAGTGGACCAGATTTATGAACAAATTATCATTCCCGATCTTGAATTTGGCAGAGATAACCTGCCTGCACAGCATCCATCAGCGCATGAAGGAAGCGCAACAAGAGCTGCTGCTGCCGCATATCTGGCCAAAGCACATCTCTATCAGGAAGACTATGCTGCAGCAGAAACAGCTGCAAGAGAAGCGATAACCCTTGCTGAAGGTGACGGTTATGAGCTGATGGATGATTTCATGGCTATTTTCGATATTGAGAATGACCCCAGTCCGGAAGCACTCTTTTACTTTCAGTATCTTGAGACTCCCGATCAGGGAAATAACGACATGGTTCAAAAACTGGCCCGCGACATTCCGCCTGCATTAAATCATGTATGGGGAGCTGCCGGCTGGGGATATCACCTACCGCAGAGAGATCTCTATGATGCATTTGAAGAAGAAGATCCGAGAAGAGAATACACCATTTTTGCACCGGGTGATGACTGGGGAATTTATGAGGGGAGTGAACCATTTACCTACACCCACAGGGGATTTGATGAAGATGGTAATCCAACGTCCTGGGAAAGAACCTACACCGCCGGCGATGTGATCGAATATGACTACAGATGGGGTGAAACCGGAATGAACGTTCGCAAGGGAATCTATGATATCGGCCATCTGGCAGATGAGTCAGATGCCGGAAAAGATGTTGTGGTGATGCGGATGGGAGAACTCTATCTGATTCTGGCTGAAGCACTGGCAGAACAGGGGAACCCCGAGGCACTCGACTGGGTAAACGCTGTACGCGCGAGAGGTACCGTTGATATGCCTCCAAAAGAAGTTGGATATATGGGAATGGATCTGGTTGAACTGGTCCGGCATGAACGGCGTGTTGAACTTGCCATGGAAGGAAGACGGCTCTGGGATCTGATCCGATGGAGGGAAATGAAAAATGTATTCGGTGATGGAACCCAGGTGAAACGGCACTACTATTCAGACTTTCTGGAGGATATGCATTCCCGTTTCAACAGTCCGAACCTGGATAACTATCCTGGTGATCTGATCCTGTTCCCGATACCGCTTGCCGAGATCGATCAGAACTCTGAAATCAGTCCGGCAGATCAAAATCCCGGGTACTAATACCGGTTGTGTTCACTAAGTTTAAGGCTGGGGCAAACGCCCCGGCTTTTTTTTTGTCAATTACACTGAAAATGATCAAAAATTTCCCCTCACCGTCATGAAAAAAATGAAGAGAAAAGATTTTCTTAAAACAACTGTAAAAGCCGGTGGTGCTGCTTTCACAGCTCCATTATTCATTCCAAACTTTTTGAGTGAAAAACCAAGTGATCGTGTTAATGTTGCAGTGATAGGCTTAACCGACCGCAGGCCCAGCGAAAGAGGAATACGCAGAGGCCGCGGACTCAGGCATATTGAAGGATACTCTCAATTGGAGAATGTACGCGTTACTGCCGTGTGTGATGTGGTAGAGCGGCTTTTTCAGCCTGCTGTTGATTTGGTGGAAGAACGTTATGGCATCACACCGGATACATATGTAGATTACAGAGAGCTGCTGGAAGACGACGAGATTGATGTGGTTTCCCTGGTAACTCCGAACCACTGGCACGCCTTGCAAACGATCTGGGCATGCCAGGCCGGAAAAGATGTTTATGTGGAAAAACCCGTCAGCCATAATATTTCCGAAGGCCGAAAAATGGTGGAGGCTGCTGAAAAATATGATCGTGTGGTTCTCGCCGGGATGACCTACCGGTTTACCCGTGCAGTAAATGAAGGGATTGAACTGCTGCACTCCGGAAAAATCGGAACACCTTACATGGCCAGGGCAAACTCTTACTCTTTGAGGCCAAGCATCGGGCGAATCGAAGATAGTGAGATACCTGAAGGAGTGGACTGGGACAGATTTTTAGGCCCGGCTCCCTGGAGGCCCTTTAACAAAAACCGGTTTATTTACAACTGGCACTGGATGTGGGATACCGGGAACGGCGACATTGGCAATCTGGGAATCTACGAACTGGACCTGATCAGATGGGCTTTAAAACGCGAACACCATCCGGTGTCAGTTCATGCTACCGGTGGAGTTTACGTTCATGATGATGACCGTGAAACACCCAATATCATGAATGCGACCTATGAGTATGAAGATGACGTGCTGGTTCAAATCGAAATACGCAATCATTATACCAATCTGGAAGGAAGCAATATCCGCTGCTCAATGATCTACACGGATGAAGGGTGGGTAGAATTTACTGGTACAGGTTACCGTGCATTTGTTGGCAGGTCACGTGAGCCGGAATATGAGCTATCCAGTAGTGATATCGATGAAACTGAAGAGATCAATGGGTGGCAGGAGTTTATAGATACCGTTCGAAACCGTGAAATTGATCAGTTTCGTAATAATATTATTGAAGGACATAAATCAGCTGTGTTGCCTCATCTTGCCAATATATCATATCGAACCGGTAAAAAACTGTACTTTGATCCGGAAAGCGAACGATTTATAAATGACAGTGAGGCTGATGGGTATCTCAACCGTGAATATCGGGCTCCCTATTTAATGCCAGACAGGATTTGAAAAACATGCCAACATATAATTAACGACAAATGGAATTAGAAAAATTATATGAATACTAATTTTCAGGTAATTATAATTATAATATTCGTTTTAGGAATCCTGGGAGGGTGTTCAAGGGAGACCAAACTACATTGGGAGGAAGAAAATGGATATCGGTGGGCTGAATTAAGTCCGGGGTTTTGGGGTAATGACGGTTTTGAAAAGCTTGATCCAAATAGATCCGGTATCACTTTTAGTAATTTCGTTTCTGAAGAACAAATAACAGAAAATCAAGTGTTCTTAAACGGTTCCGGGGTTACTGTAGGTGATATTAACGGAAATGGTTTACCTGATATTTATTTCGCCAGTCTTGAAGGGCCAAATAAACTCTATAAAAACCTTGGGAACTACCGTTTTGCTGATATAACAGATGAGGCCGGAGTAGCCCATGAGGGATATCATTCGACCGGTGTCGTTTTTGCCGATGTAAATGGGAATGGTCATTTAGATCTTTTAATTGCTTCTTTAAATAAAGAAAACACTCTTTACATCAATGATGGCAAGGGAAAATTTGAGTTAAAAGAAGAGAGTGGATTAGGAAATAGTAATGGTGCCAAAACGATGGCATTAGCAGACATAAATGGAAACGGCTACCTTGATCTGTATATAACCAATTACAAAAAAAAATCAGCTAAAGAT
>SLGL01000104.1 GCA_007123785.1 Balneolaceae bacterium | reverse complement strand
AATTCCACTCTGAATCATTTCTGCTCTGGCAACTTCAATTGATGATTGAAGGTTTAGTAATGCACTTTTAAGATATTTGCCATTATTCACAGTCCGGTTTGATGTCGGAGAAATAGATTCAATTCCGCGGCTTGTTAAGTCGTTTGAGATGAAAATCTCAATTTCAATCACATCAGATACATATGCTTTAAAAGCATCTTTTATACCAACGTTATTTTCATAAATCTTATTGAATGCCTTACTTACTATTTCGTAGCGTTCTGAACTTAGTCTTTGAATTTCGGGGTTGTCATATTCATTACTGTTCTTTTTCCATTCTCTTAAATAAGCTTTATTATTGGTTTCCATCTCTTTCACATGTTTCTGAAAATCATTTTCAAGCTTCTCAATGGTCGATAAACTTGCTGAATATTGATCGTAAGCTTGTCGCGTATCTGTCTCTCCAGGACTGGTAAGTTTATCAAGTGCTGCTTCAATCGTATCAATTTGTAAAACAATTTTTTGAATGTCATTATCTACTGCTTCTAAAGTAACCTGGACATTCCCAGAACGTTGAATACCGTTAGTTGAACATGCCATAAAAATGAATGAAGCCAAACAAAGGGTAATGATGTAAAAGCCTGGTTTGGTCAAACGTTTCATGATCCTACTCTTGTTATCCTGCAACCCGCAGGATTATTGTTAATTTATTTTCACACTTCAATATCATGATACTACCGCTATGATCTCTTATATATAGAAAATGAACTCTTATATAATTCACAGGTATTTTGATTTCAGTTTACATTGTTATTCCGGCCTAAAAGGTAGGGGCATTATACCATCTGTGATTAAAACTCTGAATCATGTAAACACAGCTTGTATTAAGGAATACTCTGTTAACGGATCTCTGATTGCACCCGATTTACATAATCGGAACTGGCAAATATAGCTACCTCAACCCGGCGGTTCTTTTGTCTTCCTGCATCAGTCTCATTTTCGGAAATAGGTTCTAATTCTCCCCTGCCAACTATTTGGATTTTGGACGAGGAAAGACCTTGAGCAATCATGTATGTTCTCGCAGATTGTGCGCGGCGTTCACTTAATCTCATGTTGTAATCTTCATCGCCTCTTGAATCTGTGTGGCCAACAATCATAAGAGTAGTGTCATCATCGCTATTTATGATTCTGACCAGTTTTTGAAGATTATTATTTCCTTCACGGCGCAGAGTTGATGAGTCGAAGTCAAAGAGAATACCACTATCAAAGCTCACAGCAATTCCTTCTTCAACTCGCTGGACGATAGCTCCATCCATCTCTTCTTCCATTTCTTTGGCTTTTTTATCCATATTGTTGCCGATAATTGCACCTGCAGTACCGCCAACAACCGCTCCTGCGATGGCACCGGCAGCCGTATTCCCAAGAGTTTTACCGATAACTGCACCAGCAGCGGCTCCGGCTCCTGTTCCAATTGTTGCTCCTGTTGCTGTTTTACTCCAATTTTTACAACCTGACAGTACCAGGGCTACAGCCAGCAACATCGTTATGATGAATGATAATTTTGTAATATTCATACGTCTTAATTTTAGTTTTTTTGATTTACTTTAGTGTTTGTTCAAACAAGGCTATGGGTTAACTTTCTAACATAATATCCGAGTTGAAACAGTTACAACCTCGCCTTCTCCTTACGAAGGAGGGGAGACTCTTTTCCCAATTACTTATATCGAATTCTCGTTATTTAAATACAGGACAGGCTCTGAAACGGCTTTTTGATTCAAACTCATTTTCTGCCGAACAGCGCCTGTTTAACTCTTGAAATTTTTTTAAAGACCTAACTGCTAATTCATTGAAATACCGGACTGTGTCATCTCAGCTCGTGCATCTTCAATTGCTGATTGCAGGTTTACCAATTCATTTTTCAGAATTGATCCATTCCGTACAGTTCTGTCAGATATTGATTCGATGGAGGTGATCCCTTTGGTAGTTAAATCGTTCGAGATATACGATTCTATTTCAGATACATCAGAAACATAGATTTTGAATGCTTCTTTTACGCCTTTATTTTTTTCGCCTATTCTATCATAAATATTACCAAGTGCTGCACGGCGGTCATCACTTCTTTTTTGTATGTCAGGGTTGTCATACTGGTTTTTATTTTTGTCCCAGGCTTCAAAATATGTTTTTCCGCTTTTAGTCATTTGATCGGCATGTTTTGAAAAGTTTTTCTCCATCTTCTCAACTTTTGAAACATTCTTTGAGAAAACATCAAATGCTCTCTTTACATCGGCCTGACCGGGTTTGGTTAATTCATCAAGCGATGACCCAATCGCATCAAGTTGTACTATCACAAGTTTAATGTCGTTATCTACAGTACGTAAATCAGATTGCACATCTTCTGATCGCTCTATTCCGGTAGTTGAACAGGCAGTTGCAGTAATCGTTATTGCAAGTAAAATAACAACGATTGCAAAGGCCGGTACATAATTTATCTTCATAATGATATCCGTAAATTCCCACAAACTGCGGGTAGTTGTGAAGTTATTCTCACACATCAATATGATCATTACGCGAACGCAGTCTGTTACATCGAGGAGAAAGATGATTGTATAGTTTACTGATGACAGTTTTTACTATCATCAAAATGGCCTTGGCATTCAGGTGGAGGGGAAGTGGTTAAGTGTGAAGGCCGGTTGATTATACTTTTTAAGAATTTAGAGAAGCAATTGCCATGCGTTCTTTTTTTAACTTCTTAAAATAGTCGGGAGTGAGTCCGGTACATTTTTTGAACTGTGCAACCAGATGTTGCTCACTCTTGTATCGAAGTAAATCCGCTATTTCGTCCAGAGGTATATCATCGTATAACAGAAGTTCTTTAATTCGTTCAATCTTTTGGAGGATGATAAACTGAATAACAGACATTCCCACAACCTCGGAAAAGATTCTTAAAATAGAGTCACTTGTTTCACCCAGGTTTTGAGCAATTATCTCAGAATATGTGAGCTTTGGCAATTCGTCAAATTGATGAATCACTTCGATGATGGTATTGATAATCCGTTCTATCAGCAGGCTTTCTTCAACATCAAGTAAATCCAGCCCGCTTCTCTGCAAATTTGTGCGAAGTTTAGCCAGCTGTATTTGCGAAACATTATTATGAAATTCAATGGCTCCGTAAGATTGGATAGAGTGTTTGATTTTCAGCTTTTTAAGTTCACTTTTAACTATAGCCTTGCATCGTAAACTCACTCTGTATCTCACATAGAGCTTCGTTTTTACAGATCTTTTACCGGTTCTTTTCTGAATAACGGATTCAGTACCTATCATTTTTCAGTATATAATTCTATTAGTTATTCTGTGTTACAGTAGCCATTATCAATACCTTCCAAAACTATAACGATTATCTGTTCACCAATCTTGTTACTTACTCAAAACCGAGTCTGTCTCGTATTTGATTTTGATAAAGGCGTTAAGATGCATTATCTCTAAAGAATTCCACATATCTTGAAAAATAACGGTCTTTAAGCAGATGATGTTATTCTAAATTATCGTTTGTTACTTGCGTAAATTTTGTTCGCATAAGTTTGTGAATCCACATTGTTTTTACGTTACAATTTGATATCGTAATGTTATATATGTTACAGATTTTATATACGGATTGATTCAAAAAGGGGATTGTATAAAACCTGAGAAATAATGACAGTAAACAATAAAACTGTGATATCTGTAACCTTTTTTAGAATTTCTGTAAAGTCCTGCCGGCTGCTTTCCTCTAATTTTAACCTGTAAATGAATTATTGAAGCAGAATGAAATGGCAATCGTAGAAAAAGTTACGTTTAATAACCGAACCAGCCGGGAGTTTGGAAAAACCGTAAAAGAGCGGGTAGATCAATACTTTGAGGAGAACGGAATCTCGAAACATGCCAATCTGCCGATGATTGTTAAAACTTTTCTGTTGCTGAGCCTCTATGTAGGTTGTTATGCTTTGATTATTTCCGGTCAGTTTTCTCTTGGAGTTATGTGGTTCATAACGTTTTTGATGGGCATAGGAATGGCTGGTGTGGGTTTTTCCATTTCGCATGATGCCTTACACGGAGCGTACTCTTCTAACAGTAATGTTAATCGAGTGTTGGGTTATACATTTGATCTGCTGGGAGCCAATGGATATATCTGGAAAATTACCCATAATATCATCCATCACACCTATACCAACATTCACGGCCATGACGAGGACCTTGAAGTGGCAGGTTTTATCCGGCTCTCACCCCATTCTGAGCATAAAGCAATCCATCGTGTACAGCATATACTGGCTTTTTTTGCCTACAGTCTGGCGATGTTATTTTGGGTATTCATCAAAGATTACAAGAATTTTCTGAAGCCGAATATAGGTCCGTACAACAGTAAGACTCATCCGCGAAGTGAATGGATTAGCCTTATAGCTACCAAAGGCTTTTACTATACCTATATATTGGTTTTACCGATACTACTTCTCGATATAACCTGGGTTCATCTTTTGATCGGGTTTACAACCATGCATTTAACGGCCGGTATAATTATGGGTGTTATCTTTCAGCTTGCCCATGTGGTGGAAGAGACCGACCATCCGGTGCCGGATGAAGAGAATATGATTGATGAACACTGGATGATTCATGAAATGGTGACTACCAATAATTTTGCCCGGGATAACAAAGCTCTTTGCTGGTATGTTGGCGGCCTAAATTTTCAGATTGAACACCATTTGTTTCCTAAAGTTTGCAGCATCCATTACCCGGCAATCAGTCCCATTGTTGAAAAAACAGCCGAAGAGTTTAATATTCCCTACAACCACCATGATACTTTTTTTAAAGCGGTAGCCTCTCACTACCGTACCCTCAAAACATTTGGTGATCCGGAATTTAACTTTACGGAAGCACGGGGTTGATATTTGGGAATAATTCAGGCTATTTTTTAATTGACTGATGTAATTCCATCCCAATACTGTCCGGTTCTTCTATCTGTTTTCCCCAAAGTGAAAAAAGCTTTCTGGCGATATCTGTATTATCAAAGCTGCCGGTAAAGAGTTCTGCAGATGGTCCATAACTAAATAAAGGGACTTGCTGAGCAGTATGCCTTCGGGTCGAAAATTTATACCTGAATTCATCACTATTTCCGAATCTGCCGGCAGGCAAAGTTAAACCACCCGTTTCATGATCGGATGTCACCACAACAAGAGTATTGCCATCTTTTTCAGCAAATTCGAGAACTGAACCTATCACATTGTCAAAATCGATCATTTCCTGAATCATCCAGTCTGCATTTCTGTCGTGGCCGGCCCAGTCAATCTGGGAGCCTTCAATCATGAAAAAGAATCCCTCAGGGTTTTGTGATAAACGCAAAAGAGCAGAGTTTGTTAATCGAATCATTTGATCTGCCCGCTCAGGATATGGCTTGAGATTCATAGGCTCAATGAATGCAATTACTTTTTCATGTTCCGAAATTTGTTCAATATTTTTATCGATGTTAATGTAAAAATAGCCTTGCTCCTTCATTTCTGTAATCAGATTTTTTCCATCTTTTCTCTTCCCACCATCGCTTTCCGGCAAAAAATAGTCAGATCCTGCACCAAGTATCATGTTAATATCAGAATTGACAAAAAGTTCAGCAATGTTAAAGTATTCTCCTCTCTTTTTGTGGTGAACAGCAAATGCTGCCGGAGTTGCATGTGTAATATGGCTGCTTGCCAGCAATGCTGTGCTTTTCCCCATCTCTAAGGCATATTGTGCAATAGTTTGCAGATGGGTTCCATCAGGCAGAATTGCCACCATTCCGTTACGGGTCTTATGGCTGGTAGCAATAGCCGTTGCAGCTGCAGCTGAATCTGTAACTCTTCGGTTGAGCGAATGTGTTGATATTGTACCGTGATAAGGCATGGAGGTCATATTTAAACTTCCATGAAAATATTCCGTAGCTGTAATTTGAGAATAACTCATCCCGTCACCGATGAGCAGTATTACATTTTTAGGAATCGCAAGTTGATTGTTTTTTTTCTCAGGAGATATGGACAGGAGCAGAAAAAATATAAGAAAAAGAATAGATACAATGTGTGTGTTCAATGAGCTCTCTTTTGATATCTTAGTTCTCATAATTTTCAAGAAGATTATGGGGTCTCTTTTTGATTCTCGTCATTTTGTTTGATATAGAACTCAACCCGGGATTTGATTTTTTGATCAATGGATTGCAGAAAGTGCTGCCATTTGCTTTGTTTGTAAGGTTTTTGATTCTTCATCTTTCATTGCTTTTGTTCAGGTTCTCACTATTTTTGTTTGAATCCTGATCTTGATGTCCAGCTTTATATTTTTTAACGGCATATATTATTAGAAGCGTAAGCCCCCAGATCATCTCTCTTT
>SLGL01000324.1 GCA_007123785.1 Balneolaceae bacterium | reverse complement strand
TTGCACCACTACTCAGTTTCGGTTTGCCGTGAAGCGGTTTGTCGCTCACACATAGAAGTGTCGCAAATGGCACCCGATACCGATATCCGTTTGTCGCGACAGTGGCCGATTCCATATCGATGGCCACACTTCGGCTGACGTGAATTTCCTCAACCGTTTGCTTTTTAATAAACTCCCAGTTACGGTTGGCGGTAGTATAAACGGTGCCGACGCGAAAGTTTCGCTCATAGTTTTCCAGTACTTCCATCATATAAATATTGAGTAGATGGTTCGGCGTAATTGGAATATTCAGTGGCAGGATATTATCCAGAATACCGTCGGCTCGCATAAAACCGGTGGCCAGAACAAAATCACCGATCTCCTGGTGATTGCGCAGCCCGCCGCAGTGGCCCACCATAATCATCGCATCCGGACGCAATACTGCCGCATGATCGGAAATAGTTTTGGCGTTCGAGGGACCAACGCCAATATTTACCAGTGAAAGCCCTTTGTTATCTGGCAGTTTATGATGGTAGGCCGGCATCTGCACCGGGCGATCCGGTTTTATACAATCGGGATATAATTTGTTGAACACCTCCACATGCATATCGTAATTGGTGAAAAGGATATAGCGCTGGAAATCTTCGGGCTGAGTACCGGTGTAGTGTTCCAGTCGGTTCAGTGAAATATCGATCCGCTCCGGACTGAACAGAAACAGCTTTTTTTGGGTAATATCCCACTCATCTTCATCGGCATTATCGAAAAGAACAGGATCGTTCATCGCAACTCTTGGCCGCGATGGAAATACTTTCACTTCAGCTCCTTTTTCAAGCAATTTTTTGATCTCTCTCATCAAATACCACCGGTAGGCACCCGGTAATGCCATCTCACCGGTGATAATCGGGTTGTGTTCCGACCATGACCGCTTCACCATTAATTTTGGATAGTCGCCCTCGCGGTATATCTTCTCCATTAAATCACAAATATCGCTTACTGCCTGGGCAAGTTTTTTGGATTCTGATAAGGAACTGCCGGCGATTTGAACTCTTTTGTCCATGTTAATCTGATCTTAAACGAATGCCTGATAAGTTTGAATTTTCGAAACCTAAATGGAAAGTGTCGAAAGATACGAAACTCTTGGAAACTCCTATTTTCTCACTTCATCAGAGAGACTTGATTCCCGATCAATCGAAAGATCCAGCCCCTTTTTATGTGCTAAATGCACCTGAATGGATCAATGTCATCGCACTGACCCAAAAACAAGAAGTCGTACTCGTAGAGCAATATCGTGCAGGAATCCACGAAGTATCCCTTGAAATTCCCGGTGGAATGGTAGATAAGGGAGAACAACCGCTTAAAGCTGCTAAACGAGAGCTCCTGGAAGAGACCGGCTACCACTCCGATAATTGGACGTTTTTGGGTAAAGCCAGTTCAAACCCTGCTATTCTCAGCAACTACACACATTTCTATATTGCAGAAGATTGCCGGAAAATCAGCGAGCAGCAGACCGATGGTCATGAAGACATCCGGGTTCACACTGAGCCGATGGAACAATTTTTCAGCCTGGTAAGTGATGGAGTGATTCATCATTCCGTAGTACTTGCAGCCGTGGCAAAATACCTGGTGCGGGAACGAAATGTTAAATGAGATATTTCAGATAAAAACATAAAGAAGATTAACTGAACTTCCTGTGCAGGTAACCAAAGGGCCGGAACAGATAGAAAAAGAGTTTATAAGGTGGTAAAAAATCGTAGTTCAGATCATTTTTTGTGGATCCGAAAACCTTAGCCAGGCTTCTTTTATATGGAAGATAGCCAGAAAGACTCATCTTGTAACGAAATTCTGCCACTTTTTCTGAAAGTGTTTCTTTAGGATCTCCCGATTCATGCTCAATCTGCTCGAAAACATATGCCGCCGCCTTTGATACATCTGTACCCTGATTTGGCAAAAGGAGTGCTCCGGGAAAATATTTCTCAAGTGCGGCATTGCACACATCAACAAACCGGTGAGCGTGCAGTTCGGTTACCAGTTTGTTGAACGCCTCATTATTCGGTGGAAGTTTATCAAGATATGCACGAATATCAGCCAGCCATTTAAGCCGGTTCCAGGCGTGAAGGCCGCCGTGAATGATCAGATATAGCAGTTCAAACTCCCTGCTGAAAACGTGAAAAGGCTGCCCGCTGAACGTTGTTGTTTCGGAATTGCTATCAAGGATTTTTTGTAGCCGTTCTGGTTTGGTCAGACGGACTGTAAATAGATTCCAGTGGAGCTCAGCCACGATATTATCCTCACGGTTCCTCATTAAATACTGATTGGTAAGCGATGCGGCAATTTTTTGCTTTTTTTCTGATTGGGGCCATGAAAAATTATCTGGCTCATAACCGTATGCTTTAAAAATTTGCACTGCCCTTCCTACATCCACTGGCTTCACCAGCAGATCAAAATCTCTCATTACACGAAATGTTGGATCACCATAAAGCCGCTCCGAAAGCAATGGCCCTTTGATAATCATAAACCAGATATCCCGCTCGCGCAGATCCTTAGTAAGCTGAAGAAACAGGCCAAGCTGTTTAAGCCGGTGAAGTTTTTGAGGCAGATATTTTTTTATGGTCTCTTTCCCCAGAAGCTGATCTATCTGAGCATGCGAGAGCCGGTGGCGTTTATGTAAAATTTCGCGTGAAAAGTTCAATTCAGAGATTATTTTTGATAATCAACGATCTGTGATGGATAGAATGAAAATGAATTTTAAGGTATGCAAAATAAAACCCTTATTTTGAGATCAATATCCCCAGGGAGTAGGCGGTGCTTCTACTGGATTACTGATATCAAATTCCATCCGGATAGAGTTACCATGTTTGGGCCAGTGAACACCATAGGCAAACGTTTCTTCATCCATGAGATCCATGAACCAGAAATTATCGAAACGGTCAGGCAGGATTTCGGCAGTGTGTGCATCCGCCTCAAAAATCTGGCGGGTTTCAAGCCCGGGTTGAGGGGCGTTGCCGCCGTATTGGGTGATCTCCTCTTCCGTTCCGTCTTCATTGCGGTGGTCGTGTTTCAGGCGGAGTGTTCCATCGGCTTTGGTCAGAAGCAGGTTTCGAGAGTGATTATCATCGAGGTGCAGTGAGATATGAGTGAGAGTATCGGTGCAATTTCGAACATGAATCACAATCCTGTCAACATCAAAAGAGTGATAGAAAGGAGTGGCATCCGCCAGAACGCCTTCGTACGCATTACCGCAGTGTTGCTGGATATTATCCCAAAAAGCAATCTGCTCAGGGCCCAGTTCCTGGGTCATACCAGTCTCTTCAGGAGCGTGATCATATTGAGTTTCGGGAGGCTCTGCTTCTCCGCAGGCAGAAAGAAAAATTAACAAGAGTGCAAGAGGGTAAATCGTGGGTCGTGTAATCATAAATTACATTAGTTTATTGAGTTTGGGCAATATTGGAACGCGAATCATTACTTGTACCGTGTCTCCTGTATAAGTGTTGCGTCATCTGATGAGCCGATCCGGGATTATCCCAATCACCTTCATTGGCTCATAATTCGAATAACTCATTCGACGACTTGCCCTCGTTCTAACTTTGACACGACATAGAGTCAATCAAACAATATAAGGGATCGGCAGCAATCAGCAATCCAAAACTTGACTTGCCTGCCGATTGATGAAAGCCTGTTTATATGATTATCTGACAAAATTCTACCGCTGAACAGCTTGCAGTAATCATATTTGAAGAGTGTAAGTTTATGTCCCATAGTAGTTTACTATTTCGTTAAGGAGCCGTTCATATTCCGGGAATGAATCATGGTTTATCGACCTGTAATCTCACCGTGCGGGAACTCATTGCCGGTAAAAATAGCAGCCAGCTCCTCGGCCATCTGCTCCGGCGGAAGATTGCGACCATCGGTGGCAGAGGCAATGAAATCATCGACCAGGGGAAAATCTTCTTTATCCAACTCACGGAGCAGTTTCTGCATGTCGGTTTCAATGCGGCCGGGATTGAATACAGCGGTTTTTACAGGATGCTTCATGGTGTCCTGTTCCAAAGCAACGGTTTTTGCCAGCATATCCACTCCCGCCTTACTGCTGCAGTAGTGGCTCCATCCGTGAATAGGCCTCTGTGAAGCACCCGACCCGACAAAAAGCACCCGTTTCGTAGCTGAAACATCCTGAAATCGTTTAACAAAAAGATGAGTCAGTAATGCGGGAGACACGTAGTTCAGCTCCAGGTGAGCACGATAATCAGCTGTATCGTACTTGCCCAGCGGGCCAACCGGTTTAAGTGTTCCGGCATTGTTAATCAGCCCGATAAAATCTGCTGACTCTTTGCCGATTTCATTCAAGACAGGTTTAAAGGACTCCTCAATGTGATCGGTTAAACTCAGATCCATCGGCCAGGACATTACTTCCCCTCCTCTTTCTCGCACTTCGTCTGCGGTTTTCTTGGACTCACCTCGTGAAATGAGGTGAAGACGGCGCCCTTCTTTCGCCAATTGATGAGCCACATGACGACCGAAACCTCTCGAAGCTCCTGTAATGATAATTTCTTCCATAATAAATAAGTGGTCTGAAGTTTACGTTTGTTGTGTTCTGATACTTCAACTTAAAATTGAAGTTATGTCGTTCCGATGCAAGAAATTCCCGAATAAGACATATTGCAGGTAGCTCGCCTTTTAATTCAGAAAAGAGATCATCCGTTCGGCCAGCCAGCGCCTGAATTCGGGTGTTGTTGGCGGACAGTGACGACTGTCTTTAATAAGTTCTGTTTCGGAACCGGGAATCGCATTGATTACACGCTCAAGCAGGCGCCGGCCGGGAAAAGAAATGTCGTATTCTGCTGCAATAATCAGACATGGCATCGTTAATTTTTTCAGCTCATTATCGGATGCCAATGGAGGTATTTTCAAATTGGGTACAAAATCTCGAAAAGTATCCCCGAGATAGTATGCCCAGTCATCATCCCAGGTGGTCATCAGAGGATGAACCAGCCAACTGAGGTTTTTTTCAGAAGGATGAAATCGATAGAGAACCATCGGAAGAGCCATTTCTGCAAAACCTTTCAGCATTGAGCCCTGAACAATACCGGCAGGTACCAACAGGGTAAGAGACTCTGTTCTCTCCGGGTTCAGTGTGGCAAACTGTCGGCCTACAAATCCACCCAGGCTCACCCCGAATAGCTGTACCTTTTTTAATTTTAGCCCATCGAGGATTTCTTTCAGCCAACGTGCATGTGAATCATCAGTATATGCAAGGCGCAGCGGCAAACCACGCACAGATTGTCCGGGAATATCAGGTATAATCAGATAAAACTGATCAAAAAGCCTGTCCAGCTCCGACAGCAAATGAGCTGAACTGGTCATCATTGAGTGCAGGCAAACAAGAGGAGGTTTATCAGGGTTTCCGGCAATTAACAGATGGCTGCTGCCGAAAGATGTGGGTACTTCGACAGATTTTGCTGGGATCACCGAACGATTGAGAAATCTCTCGTACCAATCTACCATCCGGGCCTTTGCGCCTTCATTTTTGAAGATCTGTTTTTTCATACAGGTGAGTTTGAAAGTGAAAAAATCAGCAAAAAGTTGTTATATCCGATGATCGTTCTTTTTTCGGCCGTTTACAATATCTGAAATTTATTTCAATTCGTTCTGAATACTTCATGATGAATAGCCCTTGAATTGACATTTCCGTTTGCAGGCAAAGGAATCAATAGAGATATTAACGGGTGTCTGCTAACTACTAATGAATTATAACGTATGTTCTCACTCGAAAAGAAAACAGCCGTAGTAACTGGCGCAGCCAAAGGAATCGGTAAAGCTATCGCCAGGCTTTTTGCTGCTCGTGGTGCCGATGTTCATATCCTGGACCTCGATGAAGAATCGGCGGCTCAAACCGTTGATGAAATCACAGCTGAAGGCGGGAACGTCCGCTTTCATCCTGCCAATGTGGTCGATCAAAAGTCAACCCTGAAATTGTTTGAGGAGATTTTTGATAAAAAACAGAGGCTTAACATTCTGGTGAATAATGCCGGGGTAGCGGCCATTGGCAATCTCGAAGAAACCACCGAAGAAGATTTTGACCGGGTTCAGTCTGTAAATGTGAAAGGCGTTTACAACTGCTCGTTAGCCGGTGTGAAGCAGATGAAAAAAAGCGGAGGCGGCGTGATTTTAAATCTCGCTTCGATCGTCTCAACCATGGGTATCCCCGACCGTTTCGCGTATTCCACAAGCAAAGGTGCCGTGCTGGCAATGACCTTCAGCATCGCCAGGGACTACCTCGATGAAAAGATCCGCTGCAATTCCATCTCCCCGGCGCGCGTACATACACCGTTTGTGGATGGTTACCTGAAACAGCACTACCCCGGCAGAGAGAAGGAGATGTTTGAAGTGCTCTCAAAAACCCAGCCCATCGGTCGGATGGGACA
>SLGL01000162.1 GCA_007123785.1 Balneolaceae bacterium | reverse complement strand
TAAGCAAATAGCTCACAGGCTTTTGAATTAATTTGATACTCAGTTAGCTGATATTTCAGCAATTTTGAGACGATTTTCTGCAATCGCCAGCTCAATTTCCGCATCTTCACGGTTTGTCTTGAGCGTTGCGAGGTGTTTTTTCAATTTATCACGCTCTTTACGTGCCTCAATCGTATCGATCTCATTCGCGAGTTCCGCTTTTTCAGCAAGCAGTGTACATTTATTGTCACTCATCTCCACAAAACCACCACTCACAGCATAAATGATATCTTCATTTTTGCCGGTTTGAATAGAAATTTTACCAATTGCAAGTGCAGAAACAATAGGCGCGTGATTGTAGAGCATCTGAAAATTCCCGTTGATTCCGGGAACCTGAACGCTTTCAACCTTTCCCTCAAACAGAGGGCCTTCGGGTGTTAATAATTGTGCGTGAAATCTGTTTATCACGATTTGACTCCCGTTTTATTCTGCGGCTTCGGCTTCGGCCATAATTCGCTGTCCTTTCTGCTGTGCCTGATCGAGGGTACCCACAAGGTGGAACGCATTTTCGGGCAGGTGATCCAGTTCTCCGTCGAGAATCATGTTAAAGCCTTTGATAGTGTCTTCAATCTTCACGTACTCACCGCTCTGGCCAGTAAACTGTTCGGCCACGAAAAATGGCTGACTGAGAAACCGCTGTACTCTTCTCGCTCGCGATACAACCAGTTTGTCTTCATCCGAAAGCTCGTCCATACCGAGAATAGCAATAATATCCTGAAGATCTTTGTACTTTTGAAGAATCTCTTTCACACGTTGTGCACAGTTGTAGTGAGCCTCACCCACTACTTTAGGATCAAGGATTCTCGAAGTAGAATCGAGTGGATCCACAGCTGGGTAGATACCGATCTGTGTAAGTGCACGGCTCAGTACGGTAGTAGCATCCAGGTGGGAAAATGTGGTTGCGGGAGCAGGGTCGGTCAGGTCATCAGCAGGTACATAAATCGCCTGAACCGATGTAATGGATCCGTTCTTGGTTGACGTAATCCGCTCCTGGAGGTCACCCATTTCTGTTGCCAGTGTGGGCTGGTATCCTACTGCAGAAGGCATCCGGCCTAAAAGGGCAGACACTTCGGAACCGGCCTGTGTAAACCGGAAAATATTATCTATAAAAAGTAGAATATCACGAGAAACTTCATCACGGAAATATTCGGCAACCGTCAAACCGGAAAGGGCTACTCGCGCACGCGCACCCGGCGGCTCGTTCATCTGGCCGAATACGAGTGTTGCCTGCGAAGTTTTCAGGACATCTTCATCTACTTTGGAAAGGTCCCACTCACCGGCTTCCATCGCTTCCTTGAACTCATCACCGTAGTTAATTACTCCGGATTCGATAAATTCACGCAAAAGATCGTTTCCTTCACGGGTTCTTTCTCCCACTCCGGCAAACACCGAAAGTCCACCGTGCTGCTTGGCGATATTGTTGATCAGCTCCTGAATCAAAACCGTTTTTCCCACACCCGCACCACCAAATAGCCCGATCTTACCGCCCTTGGCATACGGGCAGAGAAGGTCAATAACTTTTATTCCGGTCTCGAGCATTTCGCTACTGGTCGCAAGATCTTCAAAAGCCGGTGCTTCGCGATGAATCGGATAAGATCGCTTTCCTTCCGGAGGTTTGATACCATCAATCGACTCGCCTACTACATTAAACAGCCTTCCTCTTATATCTTCTCCCACCGGCATCGAGATAGATTCTCCCGTATCAATAACATCAGCTTTACGAACCAGTCCGTCGGTCGAATCCATCGCAATTGTCCGCACACGATTCTCTCCGAGATGTTGCGCTACTTCAAGATAGAGCCTTGAACCATCTTCTCTTTCGATATATAAGGCATCTAATATTCTGGGAAGTTTTCCCTGTTCAAAATCTACATCTACTACAGGTCCAATTACCTGGGCTACGGTTCCTTTATTCATTCAATCTGTTTTTTTAATCGTAATGTATTGAAAAGAGCTGTTCATCAGTTTGTGAACATGACATAAATATATTTTTCTAAACAGCTTTAAAAGGTAGCCACTTCTGGTTCAAAAATCAAAGGTACCGATGCTTAAAATTGGCACTTTTTATTTTTGAAATGCCTGTTGCTAATTCTGTGACAGCTGTACTTTTTTTGAGTTTACCTGTTTACCAGGTAGATGCTTTCGATATAAACAGCATCTATCCCGATTATCTCACAGTAACTATGTTAAACGCAATGAAACCATTTAATTTGAAATTTTTAAAAAAACCTGTCTCATACACTTCAGCCTAAATATATTCGTTCTATACCGAAAAACAGAACAGGCCTGAATACACCCTCTTACCACATAGAAAATCAGTCATACGCAATGAAACAAAATTCTCTTATCTTTATTTTTCTTATTTTTTACCTTAAAGGGGAATTCCCCCATATTAACTTTAACCTATTGCTGCAAAACTACTGTTTTACACCCTTAAAATAATCCTTAGCGTCATGTTTATGTACAAATGGCTATCTGATGTTTTATCCACCTATTCCCGAATCCTAACCATTGCTGCCCCTCTGTTGATATTGGCAAGTGCCTGCAGTACTTCTGAAGAATTTACTGAAGCTGAAGAAACCGGACACCAAACAACTGAAGAAGCTGTAGATTTCTCAGAATTTACTGAAGAAATTCCAGGAACGGGGGAAGCCATTGAGTTGGCGCCGATACCCGGCGGTTCATTTTTGATGGGAGCAGCTGATGATCAGCAGCACGAAGTGGTATTAGACCCATTTTATATGAGCAAGCATGAAATCACCTGGGACCTATACCGCCAGTTTGCAGCGGAATCACCTGATGACCTTCAGGCACACCTGCAGCAAGTCGATTTCCCGGGTGATGCCATCTCATTGCCGTCGCCTCCATACACTGATATGTCCATGGGCATGGGTTTTGAGGGATATCCTGCCGTTAGCATTACCCAGTACAATGCCATGATGTTCACCAAATGGCTGACCGCCAAGACCGGAACATTCTATCGCCTGCCTACCGAGGCTGAGTGGGAATACGCCTGCCGTGCGGGACAAACCGAGCAGTACAGCCCCCCGGAAAACCCGGACGATTATGCCTGGCACCGCGGAAACAGTAACGATCGTTATCACCTGGTTGGCTCTCTGGAACCGAATGAATTTGGCTTGTATGATATGCTTGGCAACGTTGCTGAATGGACGCTCGATCAGTATCACGTTGATTATATAGAACGCCTTGAAGATGATCCTGCAGTAAACCCCTGGTTCAAACCCACAGAGCTTTATCCGAGAGCGGTTCGTGGCGGATCGTGGAGAGATACAGAAGAGACCGCAAGCTGTCTGCATCGGCGCGGTTCTACACCAAACTGGAAACGCGATGACCCTCAGTTCCCTAAAAGCCTTTGGTGGCATACCAACGCCCCGTTTCTTGGTTTCAGGGTAGTAGTGCCTAAAAACCAGCCCCAAACTACAGAAGAGATGGAGGAGTACTGGATTGAGGAGATGCAGGACTATTTTTAACCATTAGAAAATGAATTTCTTGTAGTTAAAGAGTAGTGCAGCAGCTTCTGTAAAAAGGTGGGAAAATAATTGCAAATCCGCAACAGAAAATTGTTTATCGAAAGGCACTTGCAAAAACATAAACCAGCTATTTCTCATGAGTACTGTACAGAAATTTATCGATGAAAATATTCAAACATTTGAAAACGAACTTTTCGACCTGCTCAAGATTCCCAGCATAAGTACAGATTCCAAACACAAGGGAGATGTTAAAAAAGCGGCAGAATTTCTCATTGTCCAGCTACAGAACATCGGTCTCGATAATGTTACACTTCATGATACACTGCGCCACCCCATTATTACAGCTGAAAAATGTCCGCACGAGGACCGGCCAACTGTCCTGATTTATGGTCATTACGATGTACAACCTTCCGATCCCGATGAATTGTGGATTACACCACCCTTCGAACCAACCGTGAAAGACGGCCGTGTCTATGCACGAGGAGCCAGCGACGATAAAGGACAATCCTTTACACACATTAAATCGGTGCAGGCTTATATGGAAACCGGAACCGAACTACCTGTGAATGTAAAATTTATCCTGGAAGGAGAAGAAGAGATCGGTTCACCGAACCTGGTGCCATTCATCAAAAAAAACAGAGAGCTGCTATCGTGCGATATGGTACTGATCTCCGACACATCCATGTTCGGGGAAAATCAACCTTCTATCACATACGGACTTCGGGGCCTGGCTTATATGGAAATCCTGCTCACCGGCCCCAACCGCGATCTTCACTCCGGACTCTACGGTGGTGCTGTTGATAATCCCGCCAATGTGCTCTGCGAAATCATATCAAAGCTCAAAGATAAAGATGGCGTTATTCAGGTTCCCGGTTTTTATGATGATGTGGAAGAACTCACTCCCGAAATGCGCGAAGCCTACAAACAGCTTCCCTTCGATGAAGAAGAGTACAAAAATAACCTCGACCTGAAAGCATTACACGGAGAAAATGGATATAGCACACTTGAACGCGTATCCGCCCGGCCCACTCTCGATGTAAATGGCCTTTGGAGTGGTTACCAGGGTGAAGGTGCAAAAACTGTACTGCCTGCCAAAGCCGGGGCCAAGGTGAGTATGAGGCTGGTTCCAGGCCAGTATCCTGCTAAAATCGCGAAACTGTTTGCAGATCATGTAAAATCCATTGCACCGGACACCGTTTCAGTTGAAGTGGTTGAACATCACGGAGGCCACCCTATTGTGATCGACCTGGAATTTTACGGGTTAAAGGCTGCTGCCAAAGCGTTCGAAGATATTTACAAAAAGGAGGTTCTTTTCAGCCGCGAGGGTGGTTCGATTCCCATTGTCGCTGATTTTAAAAAAGTACTTGGGGTCAACTCCATTTTAATGGGTTTCGGAATTAGCAAAGATGCACTGCACTCTCCAAATGAAAGCTTTTCGCTGAAAGATTTTCACAGGGGGATTAAAACATCAGCCCGTTTTTTTGAACTGTTACCAGAATTTTCGGATTGAACATCTAACCCGGATTTTTCACCTTACCCATAAAAAGGTTCGTTCCGCTTTCTCTTTCGTGAATGATGAACACAAACGGGCGATCCACAATGACAGATGGAGGCATGGACGTAATCCCGATACCCACACTGGTTACTGCCGCAGCCTCAGTTCCCTCTTCGTCAACGCGGATAAAGGTTTTATGCTTCACCTCGTCGATATACAGGTTTTGCGGTGAAACATCGGCTATACCGGAAAAATCGGCCTCCCATTCATCGAAGGGAACCTTCATACCCATCGCCTTCAGGATTTCGTTGTATGTGATCTCATATTCCAGCTCAAATTTGGGGAGCTGTAGAATCACATCACGCCCGACAGAGAGATCAGACCGCCAGTTTGCCAGATTTTGTGATGTCACTTTTTCCTCTACAAACCGGTCAATGAGCATGTTACGGTCGTTCGGAAGCAGTATGGTCATGCTGAACAGGCTGTCGCCATAAGGCAGCTCAATCAACTGTACCTCCTCGGAAAAATAGGTAGCAAAACGGTCTTCCTGGCTCATCATATCAACCTGAATAGTTTCACCGGATTCGAGGTAAAAATCAGCATGCCGGGTATCATTAGTATCAAACTGCCGCAGCCAATCACCTTTAAAATAGAGCGCATTGATCAGGTACATCACAATTTCATCGGGAATTTCGTCAATAATTTCTTCGATTAGCCCCTGTGTATTCGCATCCACCCAGTTGTTTATAATATCAACCGCTGCGGGATCAGCAAAATCGAGTCCTTCCACACTGGCATTATAGGCAGTACGGACTTTTTCCAAAAAATCCTCTTTCACGGGCAGCCCTTCACGGTACCAAATAGAGTTGGCGATTTTCAGGGTTACCTTCGGATCAACGGTGGTAAGAAGTTTCATCAGCGATTCAAATGCTTCGTTTATTTCATCCGTGTCCATACCGCTTAGTCGAAGCGTCTCACGCATCTGATCGTAGGTATCTCCCTCTGCGCCATTCAGTGTCATCGCCAGTGCCATTGTAATACTCAGCGGGGAGATAAATACGTTCTCCTCATCATCGTAGGCCACCGTTTTGCGGAATAGTTCATAACTGAAATGCCGGTCGGCCTCAATCAGTTTCTTTTCAACCTGAGTCAGTTCACGAGGAAGCTCACCGATGGGATCATCCGGCCCCACGAGGCTGTCGTTGCAGGATGCAAAGAATATGAGTGCTGCAAAAAGAATCGAAATCGCTTTAATGGTTGACATGAAACTCCTAATTTCGTTTAATTTGATGGTTTTCCCAAAAAACCGGGATGTTTACTATTGTTACACATGAGATGTTTCAAATACCCACCGGTATTTCATTTTTTTTACTTAAT
>SLGL01000498.1 GCA_007123785.1 Balneolaceae bacterium | reverse complement strand
TGATCCGGTACACCGGTACCTGACAAGCTGGGAATTTCCAGAGTCCGATTTTGACACGGAGAGAGTTACGATCAGGCATCTGCTGAGCCACAGCTCCGGGCTTCCTTTGGGAACCATCGGGCTGGAATATTCACCGGGAGAAGAAAAACCGTCTTTGAGAGAGAGTCTGACCCGTGAAGTTCATCTTGTTCAGGAGCCCTGCAAATCGTTCATCTATTCAAATGTTGGTTTCAACCTTCTCGAAATGCTTATTGAGGATGTAAGCGGACGTAGCTTTGTAGACTTTATGGAAGAAGAGATATTGCTTCCTCTTGGAATGCATAATTCGAGTTATAAGTGGCGTGAAGATTTCTCAACTTCAGTTCCAAATGGCCATAAACTAAACGGTGAACCTGTGTCTGTCTATGTCTATTCAGAAAAAGCAGCCGGCGGACTTTTTGCCAGCACGGAAGATATCGCCCGGTTTGTTGCAACCGGTATGCTGGGTGAATTCTATTTCGCTGAGAACGTTCTGTCTCAAAGCAGTATCAATGAACTCTACACACCTGTGATCGAAGTTGGCAATATCTACGCATTTGTTTCAGAACATTACGGATTGGGCCACTTTATCGAAACGTTACCGGATGGCCAAACGGCTGTTTTCAGTGGCGGGCAGGGAAACGGGTGGATGACTCATTTTCATCTCGTTCCGGCAACCGGAGATGGCATTGTGATCCTCACAAACAGCTCCAGAAGCTGGCCCCTGATCTCACATATTCTAAGCGACTGGGCAGAGTGGAACGGATTGGGTTCTGTGGGAATGGGGATCATCACAAAAGCAATTACAGGGCTTTGGGTATTCATTGGTTTGATAATCGCCGGGTCATTTTTTCAGATGATTCGGATCATCCGGGATTTAATCCAGGGAAAGCGGACGTTTGATTTACATATTAATAAATATTCAGTAGTCCAATACGTGCAGCTTGCACTATTTGTGACCTTGCTTTCTATTTTAATCTGGAGTGTGACACGAGAATACCTGATGATCACATCAGTCTTTCCGGGAGTTTCTGACTGGTTCATTCTTTCATTGTGGTTCCTCGCATTTGTTCTGTTGATATCGGTTTTACTTTCAAAAGAATCAGATTTAATAAATTCACACACAAATACTGAGGATATGTAATCCAACAATAGTAAATGAATAAAGCCATAAACTGAAACTGAAGAGAGTTTTAGTTTCAGATTCAAGAAGAATTTGGCGCTATTTTTGAAAAAAGTTAAAAACTAAAAATCATGAAAAAACAATTAGGACCATGGTTATTTTGGGCTGCTGCGCTTCTGGTTATTCCACTTTGGCTGATATCCTTTCCCGAGACTACGATAAGGCATAACATGAAACCCTTCTTTGTTTATGGCAGTCAGGTTACGGCATGGGCTGGATTTGCACTATTTGCTTTGACATTTGTGCTGTCAGCCCGATTAAAATGGCTGGAAGATTACTTTGGCGGGCTCGACAAGATGTATCATCTCCATCACACAATGGCTAAAACAGCCCTTGTTCTGTTGCTCATTCATCCCATCATGCTGGCTCTGCGCTGGGTGCCAGAGGACACCGGCCGGTTATTATGGTACCTGTTTCCCGTTCACAGGCAGTTTGAAATCAACATTGGAAGTTGGGCATTGTGGGGACTCATTCTCCTGATGATTTTTACAATTGTGATTCGCATCCCATACGATAAGTGGAAAATATCACACAAGTTCATGGGACTCTTTTTTATTCTGGGAGTGGTTCATATCTATTTCCTGGATCTATCTATGAGTACCAACCCCGCTTTGGTGATCTATCTCTCCGTTCTTTCTGTGACTGGAATAACAGCATGGGTGTATAAGTCAGTTCTCTTCGATTTCGTTGTGAGTAAATCTCGTTTCCGAGTAGTGAAAATAGATCGCCTGAGTGATAAGGTTATTGAAATCGTGTTAAAGCCGCTGAATGAGGCACTCAGCTTTACACTTGGCCAGTTCTATTTTTTCAGTTTTCATGCTGCAGGCATTTCCCGGGAATCGCACCCTTATACGATATGCAATATGACAAATGAGGGTGAAATAACCATTATGGTGAAAGCACTGGGTGAT
This sequence comes from Balneolaceae bacterium, assembly GCA_007123785.1. Lineage (GTDB taxonomy): Bacteria > Bacteroidota > Rhodothermia > Balneolales > Balneolaceae > Rhodohalobacter. Next base: position 4,301 of record SLGL01000498.1, on the reverse strand, counting down.
TATACTAAACAGCTTTACCAGGAATTGGAAACCGGAACAACAGCACTGCTGGAAGGCCCTTACGGGCGATTTGATTATCGCCATGGGAAAAAGAATCAGGTTTGGATTGGCGGCGGCGTGGGCATCGCTCCGTTTATTAGCTGGGCCAATGATCTGAAACGGCAGAATAAGTCTGGTTTAAATATAGATCTGTATTACTGTGTAAATACGGAGGTAGAAGCCACACACCTCCATGTTTTTAAAGATCTGGAAAAACAGATGGAAAGTTTCAAAGTGCATCTGATAAGAGCCGATGTTGAAGGATTTTTTAAACCCGGGGAAATTCCCCGCGCCACTGAAAAGGACTTTTTTATTTGTGGCCCCAGGGAGATGCGAAAAGCTTTATTGACGGAATTAACAAAACAGGGAGTTCCGAAAAATTCCATTCATTTTGAGGATTTCGACTTTACCTGATTGAACCAAGTTTTCAGAGAGACATGATCAGCTATGATAAATCATAAAACAACAACATCATACAGGTTATATTTTCTGATGGGATTGATGCTTTTCCAGGGAATAAGCGGACTCTATGGCGGAATTGCTCTGGTTATGGATCCGTCCGGTGATCTGCTTAAAATGCCGATATCCATTCTTGAAAATTCTCCATTTGAAAACTTCCTGATTCCCGGACTTATTCTACTTACAATCCTGGGCATCTTTCCCATAATCGTATTGTACGGCCTTTGGAAGCGCAGATATTGGTCCTGGATAGGAGCACTCACAGTAAGTACTGCTCTCATTATCTGGATTGGTGTACAAATTTGGATGGTCGGTTATCACCCGGAACCGCCACTACAGATTATATACGGGTTACTTGGATTGATTCTTTTCATTTTAACCATTCATTCCTCAGTCCGAAATTCATTACAGGATTGATTAAATCAAAAGCAACATGCTAAAAATACTTTTCTCCTTCGTAATTATTATTCATGGACTCATTCATCTGCTAGGGTTTTTTAAAGCTTTTGAAATCGGAAGCATCACTGAATTAAGTTCTGAGATATCCAGATCTACAGGGATTATCTGGTTGATTGCGAGCTTACTCTTTGTGATAACAGGGCTCGCATATATTTTTAATCACAATTCGTGGATTTATCTGGGTTTCATTGCAGTAATACTTTCCCAAATTTTAATTTCTACAGTTTGGAATGATGCAAAGTTTGGTACAATCGCCAATCTGACCATTCTTGTTGTGGTTCTACTGTCTTTTAGGAACATGAATTTCTGGTAAGGACTGAAGATCAGGTTTTTAATTTTACCTATAGAATCCTAAACGTTCAGTAACACCTATATAAAATTTGCCTTAAGTTTGTATTTCCTTCTACCTGGATTAATCCATCAGGAATATCTTACAATTTCATACAATTTGCTTTTCCAATAAATGTTATAAATTGAAAGTATAAACAAGAGTTGGAACGAGGATTGCAAAAACAAACTTACTGGAAAAAACCCTTCTTCCCGAAAAAAAATATTTAGAGAAAGAGAACGAATGCTTGAATCCCTGTTTACCTATCTAAAACCTGCCATTCGATTCTGCATTCGGTTTCCGGCGTTCGTTCTCGGAACAGGTATTTAATTGGCTGTAATTGGTTTACTTCTTGCTCTAAACCTCCGCATTGATAACGATTTCTCAAAACTACTTCCTGAAAGTTACCCTAGTGTACAATCCCTTGAGAAACTGAGGGAGCAGGTAGGTACTCCCAGGGAGGTGGCTGTTATCATCGAAAGTAATTCTTTTGAGCTGAACAAAGAATTTGCAGAACGACTTATACCGGAAGTAATGAAATTGGAGAATCGGTCGGATGGTTCACCATATTTCAGCAGGGTCGAATTCCGAAAAGAAACAGATTTTCTGAAATCAAATGCCCTTTGGTTTGCAACCGATGAGGAGTTGAACCTGATTGAAACCTATCTCGACGAGGAGATTGAAGCTGCCCGTATGCAGGCCAATCCATTTTACTTTGAATTGGATGATGATATGGCTGCAGCAGATTCTCTTGGGGATGAACTTCAGTTAGCCTACGATGAATTAGTCGGATCGGAATATCCCATTTCAGCCGATTCCCTTACAATGGCTGTTCGCTTCTACCCTGCCGGCTCCCAAACTGACATCCGGTACATTCGTGAACTGTACGAAGATCTTGAACTGCTTACCACCCGGCTTGCTCAGGAGTTCGATCAGCCTGATTTGTCCTTCGTTTTGGCAGGACGGCTCCTCCGATCTCTCATCGAAATCGACAGTATTTATCTCGACGTTCGTGATTCATTCTGGGCAGGTACAATTATGCTTTTACTTTTGGTGATGGGCTATTTCTTTTATAAAAATTACCATATTCGAACGGGGGGACTTCAATCATCGAAAGTTTTTGTATCCGAACTCCTCAGGCTACCGGTCACAGCGCTGATTATGACAGTTCCCCTTGTTGTGAGCCTCTGCTGGACATTCGGTGTCACCTGGTTGACTTTCGAAACCTTGAATATCATGACGTCCACACTGGGTTTACTGCTGTTTGGAATGGGAATTGATTTTGGTATTCATTTTTATGCCCGTTATATCGAGGAACGAAGCGAGGGTAATCCGGTTGATAAAGCGATTGAAACAACCTTTATGACGACCGGTCAGGCCATAGCGGCGGTCGGAATTACTACATCAGCAGCTTTTTTTATTCTGATCTTTGCAGACTTCAAGGGATTTAGTGAGTTTGGTGCAATTGCCGGCATAGGGTTACTTTTCTCAATTATCACCATGATATTCCTGATGCCTGCACTTATAATCATGCTGGAAAAAATAGGGCTGCTAAATACCGTTGCGCTCCTCAATACAGGCCAAAAGACAGATGGCGACAGAAAATCATTACCCGGTTTAAACAAAAAAATACTTTCAATCGGAGTTATTCTGTTATGTGTGGCATCTACAGTCATGTCAGGTTGGTATGCCCGTGGGCTGGACTTTGAATATGATTTCGGAAAGCTTGAACCGGTCTATGAATCGTATAACCTAGTTGCACAAGAAGCCCGTAAGGTGTACAGCGATCGAAAAACCCGGAATGCGGCATACATTATCGCCGATAATGCGGATGATGCCATTGAAATACAAGATGTATTGTCGGATCGAATTTCATCAGACACACTATCTTCAACGATAGAATCGGTAGAGATTTTCCAGGATCGGTATCCATTTTCTATAGAAAAACAGCAACAAAAACTGGCCAGAATTGAAGGAGTACGTGACAGGCTAGACGACCCATTTATACGAACCAGTGATTCCGAACAATTTCAACAATTAAAACGAGCGGCATCAACTGTTGAACCGATTCAGCTTGAACAGGTACCCGGTTTTCTATTGGAACCGTTTACCGCAAAAGACGGAACCATCGGAAACCTGGTTATCATCTATCCTTCGGTAGCGTTATCCGACGGACGCAACTCGATAAATTTTGCAGACGACCTTTCCAATATCGAATTGAGCAATGGAAAGATTTACAATGCGGCTTCAACCTCTATTGTTGCCTCCGATATGCTGCGCCTGATGATTCATGAAACACCCCGTATGATTGCCATTACTCTTACATTTATTATTCTGATCAAACTAATCATATTCAAGAGCGTGAAATGGATGGTTCTTGCATTGATGCCTTTGGCTGCCAGTTTTCTTTGGCTGTTCGGTTTTATGGACATTACAGGGTGGAAACTTAATTTTTACAACATTGTAGTGCTTCCTACAATACTCGGCATAGGAGATGACAGTGGCATTCATATCGTCCATCGTTATCTTGAGGAAGGCAGAGGGTCGATCAAAAAAGTGATCCGTTCCACCGGCGAGCACATTACAGTTAGTTCACTTACCACGATGCTGGGCTTCGCCGGGCTGTTGTTCTCCACTCATCCGGGGATGAGATCAATTGGAGAACTTGCCGTAGCCGGAATTGGCCTGATGCTGTTTGCATCTTTGGTTTTACTGCCCGCTGTTTTATACATCCTGGAAAGATGGAGTGAAATCAGAATTCGAAAGGTTGGTCAGCATAAGAAGGACAGGTGAGTTTTTTACCCGATGTAACTCTTTCTATATCGATTCACAATTTTGTCAATTTCGCCACCAATGATCACAAGAAATCCAGTTATAACAATCAGGGTCCATTGTTCCGCATCAAGCGGAACCGTGCGGAAAATGGATTGAAGTACTCCAATATGAAGTACAGCAAGATGAGCCGTGATCGCTGCTGCAAGACTGATGAATAAAAATCTATTGGAAAAAAATGGGA
>SLGL01000406.1 GCA_007123785.1 Balneolaceae bacterium | reverse complement strand
TCATCAGGATAGGTTCTGTAATGTGGCGCAATTTTTTCATCCGGAATTGGTCTCCATCCCACTTCACATACCCGCCAATTTCCTGGATATCTACATCAGGATATACCTGGTCAATCAAGTCTTGTATTTCCCGGGCTTTTAAAATTTCTCCATCCGGTAACAGGTCAAAACTTTTGGTGACGATCTCTTTTATGTAGGGTAGAGTGTGTTCTTTCGGTTGAAGTATGTGAATTGGGCGAATGGTTCTTTCTTCAGGCTTAACCCGTTTACGGTTTACTCGCCCAAACCGCTGAATAAGCGCATCAAGAGGAGCAGCTTGTGTGATCATACGGTCAAAACTGATATCCAGGCTCACTTCTACAACTTGTGTGGAGACAACAAAACAGGGGCCGGGTTTGTCATCAAACTCTTTTTGTAATAATTCTTCCCGATCCCGGCGATCCTTTCTTCTGAACCTGCTGTGAATCAGCATGGACGGTATATTTGGAAAACGATTTTTCAGAAGCCGGAACGTTTCCTGGGCATCGGAAACAATATTACACACCACAAGTAGTTTTTCTCCATCTTCCAGTGCTTCACCAATTACAGGAAACAGGGAATCCAGACCATCATGTTTATGGATGATATGGCGGTCGTAGGTGTCGAGCTCATCATCGGAAAGCTCAACTTGATACGTAGATTCAGTTCCGCCTAAAATGGTAAGCAATTCATCATAGAGAGCGGTTGGCATCGTAGCTGTGCCGATATGCACCCTGCAGTTTTGATGAATCAGCACTTTTACCAGCTCTACAACCATGGCCTGCGATTCTTTCTGATAAGTATGGATTTCATCCAGAATGACATCACAACCCCGCAAATCGAGAAGGGTGGCTTCAAATCCTTTGGTACCAAAAATAATGCTGCTTACCTGGTGTGGTGTCAGAACTTTCACACTTGATCCAACAAACGGCTGAAGCTGCACGTCATCATTATCCTCATCATCCACCAATTTTGAAGCAGAATGTAGAAACCGGACGTCAGTCTCTTCAGGTACAATCTCTTTGATCCGTTTGTACATTGCATTAATCGAAGCCTGAAAAGGGAGCATATAGAACGTTCTTCCCCGGCAGCGGTTCAATAAAAATTCTGTCTTTCCGGCTCCGGTAGGTGCAACCACTAATGTATGAGGCCGTTTATCATCTGTCGATTTCAGAGACAGGGGAAAAAGTTCATGTGGAGGGTACATCTTTGAGTAATCCGGTGTCGCAAAAAATCGATCCAGAAATACATTTACTCCATCTCCCAATGCAGATGCCATGTGATCGGATGCCATCAACAGGCCCTTCCACTGAGACCATCCATCATCAAGATCTCCGCAGTATTCGTAAACCCAAGCAAGAGCCTCCTCAGCTTCTTTTTCCTGAATCGGGCGAGTTGAAAATCCCAAATCACTCAACAGTTCCAGTGCCCGCGGCGACCATGTGTCCCAGTCCTGAAGATGTGATTCAAAAAGGCCATCAGGACCTTCATGGTTCAAAATATCGATAATTCCTCTGTTGCTGGAATCGCCTTCAATAGATTTGTGATGGCTCACAATCATTTCGGTTAAAGGAACCCACTCATCCTTTGGAAAAAGAGGGAGAAAAGCGAGTGAAGAAAGTTCATGCCGATGAGGAAGTACCTGGTTTTTGGGATTTCCTTCTTTGAAATTATGAACAAAAGACTGGTAAACCGGATGGGCTTTACCTATGTCATGTAGCAAAGCTCCTTTTCTGCATAGGTCAGTTTCTTTACCGAAATGTTTTGAAAGTGCGACAATCGTATTTGCAACATCCAAAAGGTGCTGTTTCAACGTTACCGAATCATATAATGCACTCTTTGCAAGTAATTCAAGCTCTTGATATGTATCTAAGGTCCATCTACTCATAGCGGTTTTTCCCGAATTGCGCCATCAGTAATTTCCAGTCTCCCATACATCGGTTCAAAATCATTAAACCGGTTATATCCAACCATGAACCCTTCATCAGCTTCAGTAAAAATGAGTTCAAAACCTTCCAGTTTATTAAATTCATCTTCCGGCATTTCCTTTATCCCAAGTCTTTTATCCGGCAGGAGGATATCTTCATTTCTGCAAAGACAAACGTGTTGTTCAAAAGCCTTATTAGCATCTTCTCTGGTTTGAAACCCGAGGGTCAGAACCGGATCTAACAAAACTCCACGGGTAAGAATACTAAAATTGTGCCCCGGTTTTTTAATCAGCTTGGGACGGGTTTGCTCTTGTTGTTTGTCAAAAAGGGAAAAGGAAAGTTTATGTCGAAGAATTTTTTCGACTTGTAATTTTTGACGAATTCCTTCAATAATTGAGGGCGTTAAAAATTGCTGACTGAATGTTAACTCATCCCTGACAGCAGTCCACGGTTTTATAAATCCAAAAGGTCCGTTATAAGTAACTGTATAAATAGTCATAATCATTGGCGATAATTAAGACCTGACAGGTTTTCAAAACCTGTCAGGTCTGAGTTCAGAATTAGCAAAGAGATCCAAAACCACTTCCGGTCAACTCACCCACTCCAACCGTCCAGGCAAATTCTATGGATTTAGGGTCTCCTTTGATGATAACCGGGCAGAAATTAGCTCGCAGTTGGGTTCCTTTTAAATTGACTAGCTTCGTTTTTGGATTATGGTAGGTTCTATCAAAAGCTACTTCAAGCTGATCATTATCCAATCCTGCTTCTTTCATTTTTCGATTAACTGTTCTTGAGAGGTACTGATCTACTTCTTCATCCGAGTAAGTAAGATGCTTTCTGTTATTTGGATCTTCGTTTTTTCGTACCAATACCGGACTTGCAACCAAAAAGCGCTGTTCACTTTTAAAGGACGGAATTTTGGTTACCTTTACTTCGTCAACTTCCACTCCATACATCACATCAGGATTATCAACAATTCCCTGGATTAGGTCAGCCCCATACTTTGACTCCCAAAAACTGATAAAGCACATAGCACCATTTGGGAAGTTCAAACCGCCATCCACTCGTTCAGCTTTCCCCCTCAACCACGAGAAAGAATACAGCGAAATTTTATCATGCAGTTTATTGTTACCCAGCCACTTATGAAGAGATCCCGTAAGTTGGTGCTGGTAATTGTATGGTACAGGTTCCTTATTAGGTGATAATCTCAAATATAGTCTCATGTTATACTCCCGAATATTTGTTTAACATTGAAATACTAAAAATCTGGTACAGATGCAAAATAACCAGGAGGAGTGACACCTCCCGTCACCCCGCCCCTAATGGAGACCCGCAATGTCTTTGAAAGACATTGCGGGTCTTAAATCTCGTATTGCGGATCTCAGCCAGGCGATCCCATCCAAACCCGAACCTTCACCGGTTCCCAGTCGCGCAACGGGTGGTTGTCCGGACGGATGGCGGCAATATCAGCTTCCAGCGATGCCCCCTGATCCAGCAGGGTGGCCAAAACCCGGTTGTCAACTTTCGGGATGTAGCCCAGCTTGGCAGATCCTGCATAAATTTCGATGGCCCGGTGGTCGTGTTTATTGTCAGGCTCGCGGAGCAGCCTTAGCGGCAGTCCGGCTTTAAGGCTCTTTTCAACGTCCGGCCCGTTGTAGTACATGTATCCCGCAATCCACCCTTCATACAGGGTATACCCTCTGGTTGAGGATTTCATAAATCCGGCACCACCCAGCCAGCCGAACCCGGCCAGTCCTGCCAAATGTTTTAAAAAATCGTTTCGTTTCATGGGTTTGTCGTGAATCAAAAACGTTCAGGAGTTCATCAAAGCCACCGGTTTTTTTGTAAATACCCCCGGGCCGGTTTTCTTCATTGAGGATCTGTCAAAATGTAAGTTTGGAAATGTTTTTGACAAATAATGTCACACCCCGAAAAAAGATCCGCACCAGAGGCATTCCGTTGGGGCAAAGTCTATTCCATAGCTGCGGGACAGATCATGCCGGGCAATTAACTTTTTACCTGCTTCAGGAACGTTTTCTGTAAAGCTCCTTTTTCCATTCGTTTTTTGAGATAGCGCAAAAAACCGGCAGGGCCGAGCGGTACCGCTTCTCCGGGCAGGCCAAGTACAAAGCGGCCCACACCGTCGTATCCCTTCACAGTGAGGGTGATAGTGTGGTTTTTGTTTTCTGGGTTTTTCAGATTTTCAGCATCTGCAAGGCCGGGAAGATTGCGGCTTTCGGGAAATTCTTCGAGCAGCAGGTGAAGGGCACGGCTGTTCAGCCGGAGAATGACCTCCTTGTGCGGAGTCCCGTTCATGCCGAACAGGTCGGGTTTTTCGACCTGGTAGCGCTTATCCGGTTCAAACGTGGTACCGGTAACTTCAACGATCTCAATCCGCTCTGGTTTGTACTGAATCACTTTTTGGTGATCCGGATCAAAAGCTAAGAGGTACTTCATGTTGGTGCTGAATCCCAACGGATCGACCGTGCGGTTCTGCGTGGTTTCGCTGTTGGGTGAATGGTAATGATGCAAAACAACACGTTTCTGTTTGCGTACAGCCGTTAGCAGCGCACTGACATTTGCGGCCGTTTTTGCATCTACTATCATATCGGCGATGTGGGCGGGATCTGTTATGACATTAAGTTTATTCAGCAAACCGTTTCTGCGGGAATCTTCCGGAGACAGGGCCAAAATGGCCTTACGTATCAATTCCGCTTCCATGGCCGTGAACTGCGGTAACAGATTTAGCGAGTCTGAAGAATGTTTAAAACGGCGGCGGTTCCCCGACTTTTCAATCTGAAAACCGCATTCCCGCAGAATGTCAAAATAGCGATAGATGGTGCGGGTAGATACCTGGAAACGCGAGGCAAGCCGTTTTACGGAAAATCCTCCCGGCCTGCTCAGCAGTGCGATCATTTGCAACAGGTTATAAAGGCGTTTGTGTTCGGTCATTATTTTGTGCTTTGTTTGAAAAAAGATCCGCAATGTCTTTGAAAGACATTGCGGATCTCTCTTTTAGCCAAGGTTCCTCAAACTCCGACATCACATTCGGGTCGGGCAGGTTCTCCGCCGAATATCGTACCTTCTCAGCCAGCTCAGTAATCCACGCATCGGAAAGATCTTTTCTGTTTTCCATAACTCCCTGTGTAGCCAAGCTCTTATAATTATTACTATTTGGAAATACTAAAATAATTTAACAGTAGCAAGATTAGATGCGAGAGGGCTTATGAGGGCATTAAATCCTGTCCAGGTAACTCAAATCATTCAGAAAGGCTTCCTGCCGGCGTATGAAATACTCGGGAGCGCGGGTTAATGCAAGCCGGAAACCGTAGTGGAGCAGGGGATTTTTGGAGTGAGCCGCTTTGCCGAATTGCCAGGAGTCGGCTACGATTTTCATCACTTTGTTTTGCCGGAGTTTCTGATAAAGCCGGCATGCGGTTTCAACATCATCCGGGTATTTTTTTAACAGGCGGGCAAGGCACCAGGCATCTTCTATAGCCTGGCATCCGCCCTGTGCCAGATTGGGAGTGGTGGCATGGATGGAATCTCCCAGGAATATCACCCTGTTTTTGTACCACGGCCGATTTTGCGTGCCGAGGTCAGCCATATCGTTTCGAAGGACCGGGCCCGAGGTACGTATCAGGTTTTTCAGGCCGGGATGGAAGTTCTTAAAAATTCCAAGCAGGTCATCAATAATGGTTTCCGGGTTGTCGCGGCCGCCGGGCGGGGCCGGTTTTACGCCCAGCCAAAACGATTGATTATTTTCGTAGGGAAGAGCCAAAAAGCGTAGCCTCTCATCCCAAATTTCCTGGTAGGAATCCCGGAACCGATCGGGTAGCGGGGCATCAGAAATTCCGCGCCAAATAGTTTGATTGATATAGCGTATGGGAATATCCGGTAATAGCTGCCGCCGTATTACGGAGTGGATGCCATCGGCCGCAACGGTAACCGGGGCAGATAGTTTAGTTCCATCATCAAACCGGAGGAGGCTCTCATGCCGCAGTGCTTCAACAGAGACTATTTTTTTAGAAAGGTGGATGCTTCCGGTCGGAAGTTTATGTTTCAGAATGTCGATCAGCCGCGCCCTGTGGATTACGATCATTTCGGATGCAGCCTCAATGGTTCGGCGAATATTGAGCTGTTTGTCGGGCATGTGAACCCGCTTTAGATGGGTTCCTTTCTCTCGCAGTAAATCGGCCAGGCTAAGGGTTTCAAAAAGTTTGATGGGTGCCTCCGATAAACCGATCCCCGCTCCCACATCCGTAAGCTCCGGGGCCTGTTCGTACAGCTCGAAGGGAATGTTGTGGTGCTGAAGGGCATTGGCGAGGGTCAATCCACCGATCCCTCCTCCAATAATCGTAACGGGTGTGGGTTGCATAGAGGCAATTTTTTTGGGGCTGAAAAGAGATCCGCAATGTCTTTCAAAGACATTGCGGATCTTTTGCCGGCACCACAATTAAATCAACCCTATGCAGCCCACACCGGTTACGATTATT
>SLGL01000037.1 GCA_007123785.1 Balneolaceae bacterium | reverse complement strand
TCGCTTTTTAAAATATCCGTCTGCCTTCCGTCCAATTGTAACAAGATCCAGCTTTTTGTCCTGGTTCAATTTAAACAGATTTTTGGCTATGTAAGTCTCAACCACTCTGAACAGGTTATTGTTAAACCCACCACATAGACCGCGGTCAGATCCAACCACAATCATCACCACTCTTTGAATATCTTCTGGCTGACGAAGCAGTTTATATTCAGCACTATTTCCGGAAACCAGTCTGCTTACCACATCCCGCATTTTTTGAGCGTAAGGACGAGTGGCTGCCATTCTCTGCTGAGCCTTCCTCAGCCTTGCTGCAGCCACCATTTTCATCGCTTTGGTAATCTGCTGGGTATTCTTAATAGACGAAATCCGATTGCGTATGTCTCGCAGATTGGCCATTAGGTTACTCCTCTTCGGAAGCTAAAATTTGATCGATTGTGCTTTTTGCCGTTTCTACAATTTCTGCACCAAAGGCATCGTCAAGAATTCCGGAATCAGCAAGCTTTTCCATCTTTTTGGAAAATTTAGCGCCTACGATTTCAAGGAACATGTTTTCGAACTCGTTGATTTTCGTAACTGGCAGCCTGTCAAGAAGACCCTCATTGTTCACTTTCAAAAGTATGATCTGCTGATCAACAGAAAGCGGATTGTATTCACCCTGTTTCATCAGCTCAACAGTTCGTTCGCCTCGTTTGAGCTGACGCTGTGTAGCCGCATCCAGGTCTGAACCAAATTTGGAAAATGCTTCAAGCTCACGATACTGGGCCAGATCAAGTTTCAGTGTACCTGATAATTTTTTCATCGATTTTACCTGAGCCGCACCACCCACACGTGAAACAGAAATACCCACATCAATAGCAGGACGAATACCGGAGTTAAAGAGATCAGTATCAAGAAAAATCTGTCCGTCGGTAATCGAAATTACGTTGGTAGGTATGTAAGCGGAAACATCACCTGCCTGTGTTTCAATAATTGGCAGAGCTGTAAGTGAACCGCCCCCTTTTACATTGGGAGCCAGTTTCTCGGGGATATTGTTCATCTGTTTGGCTACATTATCATTTTCAATGATTTTTGCAGCTCTCTCGAGCAATCGGCTGTGAAGGTAAAATACATCACCCGGATATGCTTCACGCCCCGGAGGTCTTCTGAGAAGCAGGGAAAGTTCACGATAAGCAACAGCCTGTTTTGACAAGTCATCATAAATAACGAGAGCATGTCGGCCCGTATCCCGAAAATATTCTCCGATAGAAGCACCTGCAAAAGGCGCAATATATCGCATTGGTGCCGTTGAACTAGCAGGAGCAGAAACCACTACAGTATAATCAAGTGCATCATACTCTTTCAGTGTATTTACAATCGAGGCTACCGTTGAACCTTTCTGGCCAACTACAACATAAATACAGAAAACAGGTTTGTCGGTATCCTGGGTATTTTTTTGATTATTTATCGTATCAATCGCAACTGTGGTTTTACCGGTCTGCCGGTCACCAATAATCAATTCTCGCTGCCCCCGTCCAATCGGAATCAATGAATCAATCGCCTTGATACCTGTCTGAAGCGGCTCGGCTACCGGCTGCCGGTAAATTACACCAGGAGCTTTTCTCTCCAGCGGCAACTCAATGGTTTCACCGGTAATGGCCCCTTTTCCGTCCATCGGGCGTCCAAGCGGATCAATAACACGTCCAAGAACTCCATCACCTACCATAAGAGAGGCGATACTCTTGGTTCTTCTAACAGTGTGCCCCTCTTCCACAACTTTTGTGGAACCGAACAGAACAATACCTACATTATCTTCTTCCAGGTTCAGTACCATACCCCGAACGGGCTTGCCTTCATTATCTAAAGAATCGGGCAGTTCAACGAGTTCACCCGCCTGCACTTTAGACAAACCGTAGACACGGGCAATACCATCTCCTACTTCGAGTACGGTACCTACATCATAAACTTCAGCTTCTCCGTCGAATCCGGATAGTTGTTTTCGTAAAATAGCCGAAACTTCGTCAGGTCTGACTTGACTCATTCTATTATCCTAATTTTTAATCTACTGCAGCCGAAGTAAATCTTTCCTTCAGCTCATTTAATTTAAATTTAACAGAACCATCCACCACAGTGTCATCAATCCGAACTGTAAGTCCGCCAATCAGGTTTTCATCAACAGAAACGATGGCTTCTATTTTTTTTCCAGTTACCGATTCGAGCTTTTTTACAAGCCTTTCAAGCTGTTCATTATCCAGCCCGGCTGATGAGGTTATCTGGACTTCGATAATGCCGTGATGATAGTTATATAACTCTATAAAGTGCCTGGTGATATCTCCGAGAAGAGGTTCTCTGCCCTTATCCGATAATACATGGAGCAGATTAATCGACAGTTCACTAACTTTATTCTCGAAAATAGCCTCAAGGGCCGATTTTTTTTGTTCTTTTCTTACAATCGGGCTTCGGAGAAACAGACGCAAATCAGCAGACTGATCCAGAGTATTTTGGATCAGCAGAATATCTTCTTTTGCCTTTTCGAGTTTGTCTTTTTCAAGAGCCGTGATCAAAAAAGCATTTGCGTAACGTCTTGCAGCCTTGGCTACCATTCTTAATTCTTTTTAGATAAATCGTTGATAAAAGAATCAACCAGTTTCTTGTTTTTCTTTTTATCAAGCTCTGATTGAATGATAAGTGAAGCTGATTGTACGGCAAGTTCTGCAACTTCATTACGAAGCTCAGTCAGAGCACGTTTCTTTTCCTGCTCGATAGTTTGCCGTGCATCTTCAAGAATCTTTGCTGCATCTTTCTTCGCTTTTTCAATCTTCTCAACCCGAAGAACCTCTGCATCTTCCAAAGCCTCTTTTCTGATTTTCTGAGCTTTGATTTCAACTTCTTTAAGAGCCTTCTCGTTATCTTGTGAGATCTTCTCTGCTTTCGCCAAAGCTTTTTCGGCAGATTCAAGAGAATCTTTAATCCGCTCTTCCCGCTCTTTTAAAGCGCTGTTAATGGGGGGAACCAAATATTTGTTCATCAGATACAGAAATAACAGGGTAGATATTAATACCCATACACCAAAGCCTGTATCGAATGAGAGCAGTGCCCCCCCATTTGCCAAGAAATATTGCATTTTATTTTCCTTGTTTTATTGGCCTACACCCAGTGCCAGCAGAAGACATACAATAGCACCGATCAATGCTACACCCTCGATAAATACTGCTGTAAGAAGCATGGCTCCACGAATATCGCCTGCGGCTTCCGGTTGTCTTGCAATGCTTTCGGTTGCACTTTTACCGATCATTCCGATTCCGATTCCGGCTCCAAGTGCAATGATTCCGGCTCCAAGGCCAGCTGCTAAAAAACCCATAAAATTTACCTTTTGATTTGTTGGTTTTAGTTGTTATTGAAGTTCTACTTCTTTTGTCTGTGCTACAGACGATTCATCATGATGATGATGTTCTTCTGCAGCCATACCGATAAATACGGCCGAAAGAAGTGTAAATACATAAGCTTGTATAAGAGCTACGAGCGCTTTAAGGAAATAGAGCGCTGCGGTTAGCAATACCCAGAACACCCCGGACCCCACTCCGATAGCTGCACCGAAGAGATCTGAAAAAATAAAAATGAGTCCCAGAATACTCACAATCATAATCTTGCCTGAGAGCATATTTGCAAAAAGACGTATGGCCAGCGCAAATGGTTTGGTAAAAAGCCCTAAAAATTCTACTGGTGTCAGAATAAATCTTGACCAACCTGGAACCCCGGGAAACATAAATACGTGCGCCCAGTAATCTTTGGTTCCGGCAAGCTGTGTGAGTGCAAATGTAATTCCTGCAAGAATTGCGGTAACTGTAAGGTTTGCTGTTGCAGCCGCGCCCCAGGGCAGCAAGCCGAACAAGTTCAGAAATGCGATCAGCATAAAAATACTGTAGAGATACGGCACATACTTCTCATGCTTGCCGTGAGGTATAAATTCTTTAGCGATATCATCCCGAATAAAAACAAACAGGACTTCAAACGTATTCTGCCAGGCTCCTTTTGGCTCGGTTTTTGATCCAACACCATGCCTGTACCTTTTTCCTGCCCAGATGGTAATAAAAAATGTGAGCAACAGTCCAAACCACAGATAAATCAAATGAGATGTGATGGACATATCCAGGCGAACGGGGACACCATCGGCTCTTACCAGCCCCTCTTCACCCAAAACAAACTCTCCTGATTCTACCGCACTGTTAGTGGAACTGTAAAAATACCACTGCCCGTCAGCAAGAAGAATTCTGGGCAGATAAATCTTACCGAATGGAATTTCAAAATAGTCGTGGTTGGTTGCTTTCCCAACTACATCAATTTCACTCTCTTGTTCATCGGATGCGTCAGCGGCTATTACAGTTGGATTAACAACCAGCAAAAGAATTATAGCGACAGCTACCCGACGCAATATTTGGCTCATGCTAAAATGACCTGTGAGTAATTAGTTAGACAATTTACGATTTAGAAAAATCACTTCGTTTACAGAATGGAAAATATAAGAAATTATAAAACTAACAGTAAAGCCAAATTCGTCAATTTTTGTCAGAATCATAATTGCAACAAAGATAGCACAAACAATCAGAAAACGAATAAACAGACTGAGAAAGTAAATGTTGGTAAATTGCTTTTCAGATGCATGCTTTGTAAATAATGTAGATATGAAATGAATTATCACTGTTAACATTCCCAGTGAATATCCAATAAGCCATGCTACAGTTTCATCTTCTGAAAGCAGGTAGGCAACAATGAGGTTGAGAAGAGCAAAAAAAAGTGTAGAAATGCGAATATTCATGGGAAATTTAAACCCATCCTCAGGGGCAAGTTAGTCGGGCTTGTTTAAATTCCGAATCATTCTTGCAAAAATGGCAATCATAAGAACAATTCCCAAAAGAACACCACAAAATAATAACCAGGGAGAAGTATTGTAGCGAACATCAAGCCAATAGCCAAGTAGTATTGGGAGAGAAAAAGCTACTGCAATTTCTCCTCCCAAACTAAGATACTCAAGATATTTTTTTTGATTAGTCGTATTAAAAAATATCTATTCTTTTCAGCTTGTAGTTTTTAACATTATATAAAGGCAAACAGTTTGACTATTTTACTTTTATTTTGTCATTATAGAATGACTTATCACTGTCTTTAGAGGAGCTGCTACTGCTGGAATCGCTATCTTTATTTGACTTATCGCTCAGACTGTCTTTCTTATCAAATGGACTAGACTTAATATTCTCATCAATTTCTGACTTATAGTTGTTTGCGTCTGAACCTGTCTTGCAATTTCCATTTAGAGTGGCTTTTTCCTCAACAACTAAAACTTTGGCATAGACGTCGCCCCCAACATATGCCGTTTCTTTTAGAGTCAGCTTATTTGATACCTTAATGGTTCCTTCAACTCTGCCGGCAATATCAGCATCAACTGAAGTAAGATTACCATCAAGTTTAGCTGAAGGGCCTACAATGATTTTGCCTTTGCAAATAGCTTCACCATCAATTTCGCCTACAATTCTAATGTCATCTTGCGATGTAATTGTACCTTTGATTTTTGTTCCTTCACTGATAACATTTAATGAAGGATGTTTTTGAGATGTATCGTTCACCGTGGGTGTGGGTTTATTTTTAAACATTAATACCTGATGAATTATAATTTACTTAAATATAAACAATGAAAACAGTCTTTTTCGCAGATTAATGAAAATGGCACTTTAGCTATTCGCACAATCTTCTTAAATCTCTGTTAACCTGCATTATTCAAAGTCTGATTTCCTGGTGGATAATGCAGGTTAGTTTAAGAAAATCAGAGGGTTTTGAGGCATTCCATCCTTCCAAATTTCAATATGCAGATGGGAACCTGTACTGAGAAGGCCGCGGTCACCAACCAATCCGATTACATCACCTTTAAGCACATAATCTCCGGGCTCTTTAAAGAGTCTTGCAGCATGCTTATAGACACTTACAATGCCCCCTTCGTGTTGCACATAAATGATATTACCGTAATTAATTGTCCATTTTGTGTTCATCACTGACCCATCAGCTATCACTTTGAATTCGGAGTTTTCCCGTGCAGCGATGTCAATTCCAAAATGACCTAACTCTGAAGAAAATTCTTGAGTGAGCTGACCTTCAACTGGAAAAAACGAAGGGAATTCTTCAGTGCGTTCTATCCGTGAGGAGGTCATAATATGATTTCTTGTGAGCATTTGTGCTGGTGACACATCACTCTGCCCGCTGAAACTGATTCTTGAATTCATGGAAACTTCTGTGCCAGTATACACTTCAACATCAAACGTGGTGTCGGGAACGGATCGCACAAAGTTCTTCAGGTCTTCTAACTGAATTTCTCTTGCATTCAGTGAATCCTGCAGAGCGAGTACTCTCTCGTTGATAGCTACCACTTCATCACGAAATTGTTCATCCACCTGTTGCTGGTACATCGAGCTCAGGGGTGTTATAAAAAAAGCAATAACAGATAAACATAT
>SLGL01000384.1 GCA_007123785.1 Balneolaceae bacterium | reverse complement strand
GCGACAGTCCTGGCAAACGTATCGGGTTGAGTAGATTTCCCACTATTAATCAACTGAGAGGGGGATTCACAGGTGGTCGGATGCGGTCACTATGTGATTAAAAATCTTTTCACTTTTCACTTTTCACTTTTCACCCCCCTTCTCCACCCACCCAAAAATCACGGGAATGAGATAAAGCGTCAATATCGTACTCGTTACCATCCCTCCCATCAGCGCGAGGGCCAGGGACTGGCGGAAGGCGTAGCCTTCCCCGAATGGGATTAACATCGGAACAAGGCCTAAAATTGTGGTCACACTGGTCATCACCACCGGGCGGAAGCGGTGCTTGCCGGCCAGCTCGATCGCTTTCTGCAAATTCCCGGTATCTGTCAGATAGCGGCGCATGAAGTCTACCTTCAGGATCGAATCGTTTACGGCGATGCCTGTCAGAATCAGCACTCCCATGAACGACATGGCATTGAGCCCCGTGCCGGTTGCCCACATCATCAGCAGTGAACCCACCCAGGCGAACGGAACCGCAAGAATAATGATCAGCGGATACCTGAGGTTTTCGAACTGGATAGCCAGAATGATGTAAATCACCAGGATGCTGAGAAGCAGCAGCTTGCCCATATCATTCATGAGATTTTGCACCATCAGGGCGTTGCCTGCTACCTGCACTTCCCTTCCGGTGCTTCGCATAAACTCCCGGACCGTCTCCATAGTCTTGCCCCGGTTCCACCACCAGTCGGCCAGAGTCCAGTCGGCCACATAGCTCAGCACGGGAACCTGGTTCACCCGTTCGAGCTGTTCGGGTTCGGAAGCACGCTCGATCGAAGCGATGTAGCTCAGCGGAATTTCACGGTTCCCCAGCCGCAGGGTAATCTGTCCGGGATCGCTGATCCGGGCCTCCCGCCCCATCAGACGGATGCCGATCCGCTCATCCTCCCGGTTCCAGTCGGTGACAAAACTACCCCTGGTTATCGATTCGAGATAGCGGATCACCTCCTGCTCCGGGATGCCGAGCTGCAGCATCCGGTCGGACCGGAAGCGAAGATTCCAGGTATCTACCATCTGCTCGTACTGTTTCCGCAACGATACCGGAATACCGGCTTCCCGGAGCTGTTCCTGCAGCTCTGCGGATGCCCGTTCGCTGCTGCTGCGGTCCATCCCGATGAAACGGAATAAAACCGGGGGCTGATCGGCGCCAATGAGAGCGCTCCAGCTCTGAGTGGCCGCCACCGGCTCCACACTCCACCCCGGGAAATCTTCATCGAAGCGCTGCATCAGTTCTTCGGTTTGTGAGGCCTGCCGGAAGCCGTTTACCGGGACGGATACGGTAAATTTATTCAGCCCCTCCCTTGCAAGATTGGCAAGATTGGTCTGGTCCGTGAATCCGCCCTCCATCTGGATGCGTCCGCCGCCAAGGCCCGCCTGCTGAAGTCTCAACTTCAGGGCATCGGCTGCCTGCAGGGTCGATGGCAGCGAGGTGTTGCCGGGGAGCTGCACCCGGTACGTTACCAGCGAGGGTTCATCTTCCGGCAGCATGGTTTTGGGCACCGTCATAAAGGCATAGCCCGCTGCGGCAGTCAGAAATGCAGCAAATGTAAACATCCAGATCGGCCTTTTGAGCACCCGCTGCAGGCTCTCCTCATACCACTCCAGCATGTTATTAAAAAACTGACGGGTGTTGAGCTGTCCGCTCCCCCTGTTTTCCGCGGCTGCTTTTTTCTTTCTCCGCTCCAGGATCTGCACCACCAGCACGGGCAGAATGATCAGGGCCACAAAGAGCGACGCCAGCAGGCTGATGGAGAGCGTCCAGGCCTGATCCTGGAAAAAAGCTCCTTCAAATCCGCCCAGAAAAATGAGCGGCAGAAACACCGAAATAGTGGTAAATGTGGAGGCTGTAACGGCCAGAGCGATCTCTTTGGTTCCCACCGCAGCCGCCCTTTTGACCGACGGTGCGGCAGGCATGTGGCGGTTGATATTTTCCAAAACCACAATCGCATTGTCCAGCAGCAGCCCGATGCCGAGGGTGAGTCCGCTTAAAGAGACAATATTGAGCTGAATGCCCGACCCGTACATCACAAAAAAGGTAATAAAGATCGACACCGGAATGGCAATCCCGATCGTAAACGGCGTGCGGATGTCGTTCAAAAAGGCAAACAGTACGAAAAAGGCGAGGATGCCGCCGATCAGCAGAGTCTGGAGCAGGTTTTGAATCGCATTGCGTATAAAGGTGGCGTCTTCCCGCAATATTTCAATGCCGATGTTGGGATACATCTCCCTCATCTGTTCCACCAGAGGCACCAGCGTATCGAACACTTCCACGGTATTGCTGCCAAACTCCTTTTTCACCAGCAGGTTCAGCACCCTCTCCCCTTCCAGCGTAGCGAAGGATGTGGGGTCGGTCTCATCCATCGAGATTTGGGCCACTTCGCCGAGGGTTAAAATGCGGCCCTGCCCGAGGCGGATAAGCGGCACCCGTTCCAGGTCATCCAGTTCCCGGATGCGGCTTTCAATTTTCATTGAGTAGCGGTACCAGCCGTCGCGCAGTTCTCCACTGGAGGTAAAGAGGTTGGCATCGCTGACCAGCCCCTGCACCTGGCTGAGGGTTAATCCGTAGCGGTCGATTTCACGCGGCTGATATCGGATCTGTACTTCCGGTTCTGCCGCTCCCACAGGCACCACCTGGGCGATGCCTTCGGCCTGTTCCAGCCGGCGGGAAAACACCTGTTCTGCCCACCGTTTCAGCGACAACCGGGTTTCGAAGAGTTCATTGGGCCTGTCTTTGGCCGTGACGGCGAGCACGGCAACCGGCTCATCGGCGGTGGTGTTAAAGATGAGCTGCGGACGCGACGCCTGCCCGGGAAGGATATATTGGACCTGATCCAGTTTTTCGCGCACATTAAGGAAAGCCAGGTCCATATTGTGCCCCCAGCGAAAATTCAGGTAAATCACGCTCTGTCCCTGCATGGCAAATCCGTGCACCTGCCCGATGCCGGGCACCGTGCTAAGCACCGCCTCCAGCCGCTCGTTGATGCGCGTTTCGATCTCCCGGGGCGAGGCTCCCTGCCAGTCGGTGCGCACAACCAGGTTGGGCGAATCCACCTCGGGCAGCAGGTCCACCGACAGCTCATTCAGCGCCAGGCTCCCGAAAATGAATGCGGCGAGAATGAGGATAATAGCGGTTATGGGGCGGTTTAGAAGCAAGATTTCGAATTCAAGGACCTGTCAGCGTACCCGCGTTTTTCGGGTTCCTGACAGCGTCCGGGGTTAAGTTGACAGTTGCAGTATTCAGTTGACAACTCCGTAACCAAGACCTGTCAGCGCATCCGATTATTTTGGAACCTCAACGAAAATAATAGTTGAACAAAATGTAACCTGCAACCATTTATTTATAAATAAGATAGATTTTATCCTTCTTTTTTTTATTCATAAACACCGTGCAAAACCAGCCGCATTGATCTAATGGTTTGCAAACCGATTGTGATTCATAGCTTCATTATAAAATTGCATGATTGCTTTGAGATGGTTCAGCATTTCGTAAGGCGGTTTTTCACCATGTTGTAACAAATTTTCCTGCAGCAGTGAATCCTTGCGGTGATTGTATAACGAAACAACTTGTTCACCATCAAATTGCAATAACAGATCATGGCCTGCTATCTGAAAGAGCCGGTTGTAATAATGATATACATACCTCTCCTCATAATCGTGAAACACACTTTTACCCATGCTTTTAAATGGTATATCCAGGTTCAGATAGTCAATGACAGAGGGCACGATATCGATGTGCTGAACAACGTCGTCCCGTACTCCCGTCAATTCACTGCCCGGCTTGTAGAAAAGTAATGGAATCCGGTGTGTACCGAGGGCTGTTGAATAGTAAGGTGTATGGTTATTGGCTATTGCAGTGTGGTCAGCAGTAATTACAAAAAGGGTATGTTCATACCAGGGCATTTCACGGATCTTTTCGAAAAAGAGTTTTAAGGAATAATCTGTATAACGGACTGTTTTCATGATGGGGTGGTCCCCCGGCTTCTCCAAATCATCTTCATAGTCAGGGGGAGTTAAAAAAGGGTGGTGGGATGACAGGGACCATAACGCTGCCACGAATGGACCATCCATTTCGTTTAACCGGTCTGCTGTAAACAGAAAAAATCTGTCATCATAAATACCCCAGGCGCCGTCGTAATGCTCATCATTGCCATATTCATTCATGCCAACGTATTTCTGAAACCCCGCACGCCGTGAAAAAAAGTCAAATCCGTACAACCCGTTTGGACTTCCCATAAAAAAAGCAGAACTGTATCCTTTTTGGCCGAGAAGTGCAGCAAGGCCATTGATGTTATTGTATTTATATTGGGATGAAATCATTGGCTGCCTCATCAAGGCAGGGATGGAGGCAAAAATTGACGAAACTGCTGAGTTTGACGTCCTGCCATTAGCAAAAGCATTCGAAAAGACCAGACTTTGAGAGCTGAGTGAATCGAGAAAGGGTGTGTGGCTGCTTTTCTCCTCCTCATGGAAAAAACCAATATATTGACGTGAAAAACTTTCCAATACCAAAATCAGCACATGAAAGTTTTTTGTGGTTTCTTCAGGTTTATGATAATCTTTCTTCGTAATCAAAATATTTTCTATTTCTTCCGGTTTAAGAAAAGAATATTCAGTCAGCCTTCGATTACTTGAAAATGAACCACTATGAAAAAGATCATTGAGGACAATAAATGAAGTATTGGTCGTCACTGCCGTTGCATTGCCGGGAAACGTTCCTGTAATTTTCGAAGCAGATATCAAGGAAGGAGTCAAGATCAGAAAAAAGATCAAAACCTGAACTGGCAGAGTAGTAAGAGGAGTGCTGGTTTCTGCCATGTACCGATCTACTCTATAGAAAGCAAGCAGAATCACAAATAAAAATAGCCAGCCATACCAGTATTCTATGGAATAGTTGTAAAACATCAGCCAAAATCCATCCAGCATACCGATGATGGCACCCGAAGAGCGTTCCATAGCATGTTGATAATAAAAAATGTCTGCGATCTCTATAAAGAAAAATATAGCATTGCCGCTAATCAATAGTATTCTCAATATCATTTGATAAACCGAATGATTCCTAAAAGAAAAAGGCAGCAGATGCAACAAAATAATGGGGGTATTAATGAACAGAATTACGATAAAATCGATCTTCATGCCTTCATAAAGAATCCAAAGGAGATTTTTGGGGGTTACATGAACATATACAGTATGCAATACTTCCCAATAACTTGCTATAAATACTACACGAAATAAAAGGTAGATCAATAGTATCAGAAACAGCCGAAAAAATAATTGCCGTACAAAGATCCATTCACTGGGTGTGCACACCTTTGAAATGTAAGACGATGTGTTTCGGCTATCGTTTAACATGCATTTTTGGATAACTTAATCCTAACCTGGACAAGTCGGAACCAAATAGGATTTAAAAAAATTGACAAAAAGTTTTCTTACTATAAAATATTGCAGCACAATGATTACGGAGGTTAATAAAAATTTTTTGCCAAAAATGGCAGAAGTGAAATTTTAAGGCACTAACCTGAAAAGCCCCTGGGTATCGGGACAGGCAGAACCATATTATTTGAAAGTGTTTAACTGCCAGCCAGCAGGTATAAGCTTTTATTTCCAGCCATTCAAATATTTAAGGCAGCATACTGGTAGCTAATAGCTCTTATATATCACCGCATAGTAGGTTAAAATTATTTTGTCGGTTTTTTGGACAGAATCTAAAATCTTAGACACTAACATTATCCAACATTAGTTGGCTTTTTATTTGACGAGTAGCTTTGTTACTAAATAATTAAGGACTTATAGGTAGAAATTTTTCTAAATTATTCTCATAAATAACAAGATACATCTCTTCACCATCCAGTCGTTGCAATGCATAAATATGTTGGTCATCTACCTCAATTTGCCCGGCCATTTGAGGCAATTGTATCGATGCCTTGTACTGACCTGTATGCTTGTTATAAATATCCAAAAACTGTTGATACGGCTCCTCGTCCCAGTCTCCCCTGTGTACAACAATCCAGTAGTCCCTGTAAATTGATATATCTATAGCTGAAAAAAAGGCATGAGGCACAAATTGAAAGGTTCTTTGGCCTCCGCCCCCATCGAAGGAAGCAAGATTGGCCTCCCCGGGAAACGCATCAATTGTAGTAACGGAATACTGAAGGTCCCCGTCTTTGTCCCATTTAGCCAATACATGTTCGGAATAGCCCGCGAAATAGTAATACTCCCCATCTATTATATTTTGGCCGGAAAATCGAATCGGGTTGTACTCTTCACCGGATACATCGCCAAAAGAATTTAAAAGCATTCCATCCTGATCGAGAGTGTAGAAAATAAATCCTTTGTCTGCAGACCGGGGCGACTGAACGGTAAGCGTTCCGTCATTCCAAAGATTTACTCTGAATGGAAAGATGTTTTCCATCAAAAATTCATTTACAAGCTCTTTCTTTTTATC
>SLGL01000403.1 GCA_007123785.1 Balneolaceae bacterium | reverse complement strand
GATCTTTAAAACCGATTGCCTGCTGGCCAAACCGGTCGTATGGGCCGTCAAAATGGATTCCCTCTTCACCAAAATGCTCAACCCAGTAATCCATAGAGCCCGATGGAACAGCGAGCGCAACTTTCACGGCTTCGCCCAGACCGGGCTTGCCCTGAATGGCCATTTGCCAGGGAAAAAATGTTAATCCTGATCCCGGAGAACCATTCGCATTTCCATAAAACAGATGATAGGTTCCCGGATCGTCCTGGTTGACCGATTTTTTTACCAGACGCATACCCAGGGCTTTTACATAAAACTCTGCATTCCGTTGTGCATCACCTGAAATCGCTGTGATATGGTGTATTCCTTTTTGATGCTTTTTCATAATTATCTGATTTAAACTCAATGTTATTTGTTTAATATTAAACTAATAAACTTCACGACTGGTTCCTTTGATATATATCAATTTGATGATTGTGGTTACGAAATAAATTGTACTTCCGAATGGGTCGGGTCAATTTTCCAAAGTGTTTTAGTTTCAGGAGACATTGAAAAAGTTGTTTGATGTCAACATGTAATGTTCACTTACAACATACTCCAAACTCCATAATCGAACGAAGATGTTAAGAAAAATCGGGTTGTCTTCTTTTTTGGCACTACTGAAAAAGCAGTATTCACCTTTTTAGTTTATAGGGCAAGAACAAAATAAAAAAAGCCCGGATGTGGGTCCGGGCTTCTGAAAATGTATAAATAAATTTTTGATCAATTTTCGATTGTGATGGTGCCCATTTCGGTTGTTTCACCGACCGTTACCTCCACACCGGATACCACTGCAGTGTTGTAATCTTCATGGGTCGGGATGATGGATAACTGATATGTGTCCGAAGGCAAACCGATCAGCCTGAAATCACCGTCCGTATCGGCACGGGTGCCTCTAACCGTGTCCTGCCCGGCGATGGCGTAAACCCAGGGGAGGGCCTCAGCCGGTTCGATGGTACCTTCAATCGTGCCGGTCTGTTCAAGGCGAACGGTACGGATAACCGGTTTCAGGATAATATTTCCTGACTGACCTGCGTGGACAATCGATTTATTTGCATCGAAATCAAGCAAAAGAGTGTACATCTCTCCACCTTCAATATCAGCGTGGATGTTGAGTTTTAGGCCGGATTGCTGGGCGCTCGGGGTCATGAGTGAATGAGTTGTGCCGTCAATAACCACTTCGTTTTGATCACCAAGAATCAGCCGCATTTGGTTATATCGGCCTGGTTCCAGGTCTATTTCACCGAGTATTTCATAGCGGCCATTTGTGAGTTCCAGCAGGTCGTAGATCCCGGGTTCAATGTCAAGGTCAATCCATCCGCTTTCGCCGTCTTCAGCATCACTGCTATGATGGATACGCGCTTCACGAATATCGATATAAACATGATCATAATTTCCCGGCGCGTCAGTCAAAAGAACCTGCATGGTTCCAAGCTCAGAATCGCTTGAAGTACTGTCGCAACTATAAAAAATGAGCGAGCTGGCTAATAGAAAAAGTATTGTTTTTAAAATTTTCATAACTGTGAAGATTCATTTTGAGTATTTTAGTATATGTACACTCTTTAATTACAACTGTAACGATTTGTTTCCCAATAAACTGACATCAAAATATAATGAGTTTTTATGAAGACGATTGCTCAACTGACATACATTCCGCTCTATACCGACCATCCCAAAGACAAAGTTCAGGATTTGATTGAATTTGTGGCCCAGCACGATGTTGAGGTGGATGTAAACTATCTCTCAACAAGCATAAAGGGAGATACCGATGTGGTGTTTGAACTGATACTCGAGATTTATGACACAATGTCGCTTGAAGATGAAGCATTCCGGTTTCATGTAGAAATGCTGAGTCCTGTTGAAGAGTAGTGACTTGTCAAAGATAAAACGACGGATTTCTGACATATTCGCGATGCTTTGCCGAGAAGCACATTAAAATTAATCAATCACCAAACCAACAACTCTGCCAGGACCTGCCGGGCCCTGGCAGGTTGTTTATGTCGTTGTCATTCATCGATTCTACATTATTCAAAAAATTATGGTGCGCTGGGGCCAAGGATAACAGCATTCAGAAAAAGGCGGTCAATTCCCCGCCAGTAGCCCCGGAAGTTTACATCTTCAGCGAAGGAGATGACCCTTCCTGAACCGATACGCTGCTCGTAGAGAAACACGCTTCCGGGCAGGCTCTCCAGGTTTTCTTCCCACATATGGCCGGCAATTCGGAAGTCATCGCCACCTGCTATTTTTACGGGAGTTCGACGGGACGGGTTATTTTCACTGCCGGGAGCCCGGTAGAGCCGGTTTGAATTGATGAGTACCGGCAGATCGCTGTCGTATCCCGATACCAGCCATTCTTCACGGTCGAGTTCGGTTCTCACAAATGCACCGGGAACGGTTACCCGCTGGGCATCCTCGTTATCTTCATCATCGTACCAGGTTTCAAGGTCGCCGAGTTCCAGTATACTTCGCATGAATTCGGTGCCTGAGCCTATGGTGACAAGAGTGCCGCCATCACGTACCCACTGCTGAATGCGTTCTACTCCTGAATCATCAAGGTAGCGGCGCATTTCACGATTATTTGGGGATTCGGGGATAATTAAAACATCAAACCGTTCCATTGGTGTAGAGGCGATTTTGGTAGTGTTGATGATGGTGTGCGGGATTTCGTACTGCCGGTCGAGCGTATGCCAGGCCCACCCGAATGAATAGCCAGATACCGGGTAATTACCCAGCAGTGCAATTGCCGGTTTATTTATGCGATTTCCCTGTATCGTACCAAGAGGAGGATAACCCTCGTCGGCCCGCCCTGAGTGAACTGCATCTACAGCAAGATCATATTTTTCAGCCAGTTCACTGAGCACTTCATGTACGTATTCGCCTTTTCCGTCTGTACGGACCACCAGTGTTCCGGAGCTGTAATGGCGCCCGTCAATTCGGGTGGGCCGGTAGATGATGTGGAGACGGATTCCTTTTTCGCGCAGTGGAATCACTGTAGAGAGTGCTGCCGCATGGCTTCCGTCAATCAGGTAAGCATAATCCGCGATTTCGCCTGTCATGTTTCCCGGGTTTGAAACCGGCTCCATTACCTGTTCTGCGGAAATAGAGCGGCTGTGACTGGTGCTATAGCCCTCCAGATTAAACAGAAGTGGCAGTGACCATGAGGTTATGTCGTAAAATCTGGGATTCTCACCGCGATCAACCCGCTGCCTGGCTTCTTCGAGAAAATCTTCGGGGATGGAGATGTGCGGATCAAGAAGGTTTCGGATAAACGCCATTCGTGGCTGGGCAGCTTCAATCAGGTACGTTCCGGTTTCGAAAGTTTGGCTTCCAACGCCAGTACCAGTGCGGTCAGACACATTTTGAAGGGTGACATTGGATGTGAGCCGCTGTACTTCCACACCGCTTCTCATCAGCAGGTTTACTGCTTCACTTACAAGATTCGGATCGCCAACTGGTTTAATCAGATAGCGGGGCAAGACTTCATTTTCACTTACGATGGCGCTGGTGTTGGCCTCAAAATAGTCATTCAGGAGTTCGGCACGCCGTTCACTGGAAAGTTGAATCATGGCCCGGAACGCCGTGTACTGGTTAAAGGCTCCATCGGCCAGTGTGCGTACGGTTCCGTCGGAAAGACGCCATGCAAATCCACGGGATGATCCCTGCTCGTACAGCATGCCAACTGCACCCTGGTAGGTCATATAAGAAGTGAAATAGGCGGGATAGAAGTAATTGAAAATTTCTCGCTTGGTATATTCGATATTTTCCCGGTCAAATGCATCGGCGTAGGCACGGCCATACTCTTTGAACCATTTTGAGGTGTATTCGGGAAATAAAGGAGAGACAGGGTCTGTGGGTGGGTCAAAATAAAATTCCCGCTCAGAACCCATTTCGTGGGCATCCACACCAGCCTGAGGTCTCCATTCCTGCAGAATTGCAGCACGGTTACGGGTTTCGGGATGAGTATGGGCAAACCAGTCGCGGTTCAGGTCAAAAAAGTAGTGACTGGTACGGTATTTGAGTCCGTCCCAGGATGTGAAATCGTTCGACCAGTCAGCCAGGTCGGGGTTTGCTTCGCGTCCCCTGTGCTGGTGATTAAACGTGGCGAATGCATCACGACCGTCGGAGTTTATAACCGGATCAACAACCATCAGTGTGTTTTTGAGTTCTTCGAGAGTTTCGGGATCGTTGCTGGTTGTGTAATGCTCAAGTATTTTCAGCACACCTTCGGTTCCTGAGAGTTCAAACCCGTGTATGGAGCCTCCGAGGTAGAGCACAGCTGGCTGGCTTTCGATGATCTGATCTGCTTCAGTCCGGCTGGTGATTCTTGGATCATTCAGCCGACCGGCATTCTCCCGGATCTCATCCAGCCGGATGTGATTTTCGGGAGAGGTGAGAATGGCGGCAATCTGCAGGCGGTTGTCGAAAGTGGTGCCGATTTCCTGAAGTACAACTCTGTCGGAGGCTTCTTCAAGATAGCGGAGATAGTCAAGGATCTGATGGCTCAGGGTAATGCGTTCGCCAATATTATGTCCCACAACTTCTTCAAAGGGTTTAACCTGAGCCAGTAGCTGATCGGGTAAAAGCAGGACAGTAAAAAATAAAAGTGCTAAAAGGTGCTTTTTTATCATTAGTGGAAAAGTTTTTGTTGATGGACTATATCAGTTTTATAGAGTAAAATTGTCGGTTCGGAACGGAAAATTTTGCCTTGTGAGCAGTCAAATTGAAGTATGTAAAGCGAGCTCAAGAAAATGTCAGATTTTACAGGGTTATGAGTGATTCATTCAGCCATTTTAAGCAGTTTGTGGCAATAGAATTGTAAAAACCAACAAATAACATTTAAATGCAACGGGCGTTTCGAATTTGTATATTTAAAGCTTGAATCATTTTTAGTTATGTAATCATCCGCATGAATAATATTCGCAATTTCTGCATTATTGCTCACATTGACCATGGTAAATCTACACTGGCTGACAGGCTGCTGGAACGTACGGGCGCCATTAGTGAAAGAGAGATGCAGGAGCAGATTCTTGATAGCATGGACCTGGAGCGTGAGCGGGGCATAACCATTAAGAGCCATGCCATCCGTATGGATTATAAACGGCCAAACGGTGAAACTTACATATATAATCTGATCGATACTCCGGGGCATGTGGATTTTGCATATGAAGTTTCCCGTGCATTAAAAGCATGTGAGGGAGCGCTGCTGGTGGTTGATGCCGCCCAGGGGATTGAAGCACAAACGATTTCCAACCTTTACCAGGCCATAGAGCAGGGCCTTGAAATAATTCCGGTGCTCAATAAAATAGACCTTCCGGGTGCCGATCCAGAGGGAGTTGGTCAACAGATTGTGGATCTGATCGGGTGCGATTATGAGGATATTTTGAGGGTTTCCGGGAAAACCGGAGATGGAGTGGAAGATCTACTTGAAGAAATTGTTGAAAAAGTTCCAGCCCCCTCACAAAATTACGAGAAACCTCTGAAAGCACTCATTTTTGATTCTGTTTTTAATACCTACCGGGGCTCCATTGCATATGTACGGGTAATGGAGGGAGTTCTCAAAAAGGGCGACGGCATTCTGTTTATGGCAACCAAAAAAGAGTATGACGCTGAAGAAGTTGGTTATCTGAAGATGAAGCAGGAGCCGACAAAGGAGCTGAAAGCCGGTGAAGTAGGCTATGTGATTGGCAGTGTGAAGTCACTGCAGGATGCCAAAGTAGGTGATACCATCACCCATCAAAAAAACAGGGCAGACACACCTGTGCCCGGTTACAAAGATGTGAAACCGATGGTATTTAGTGGTATATTTCCAACCCAGACAGAGGATTTTGAAGATTTGAGATCAGCTCTTGAGAAACTTCAGCTAAACGATGCCTCCCTCACCTATCAGCCTGAAACTTCCAGGGCGTTAGGCTTTGGTTTTCGTGCGGGATTTCTGGGTTTGCTGCACATGGAAATAGTTCAGGAACGGCTCGATCGTGAGTTCAACATTGATATTATAACCACTGTACCCAACGTTCGCTACGAAATTGATACCGAAGAGGGCGAACGAGTGAAAGTGGACAATCCCAGTGATATGCCCGATGCTGGAAAAGTAAATACTGTTTGGGAGCCATACATCAAGGCGAGTATCATCACTCCCGCTGATTACATCGGTCCCATTATGTCGCTCTGTCAGGATCGGCGGGGAGTCTATGTAAATCAGCATTTTATGCAGAATAACCGGGTAGAAATCACCTATGAACTGCCCATGGCCGAAGTGGTGTTCGATTTCTACGATAAGCTGAAGAGCGGCACCCGCGGATACGCTTCTCTCGATTATGAATTTCTTGAATACAGAAAAGGTAACCTTGTGCGTTTAGATATACTGCTGAACGGCGAACCGGTAGATGCACTTTCCAGCATTACGCACCGGGAAAAGGCTTATTACCAGGGCAGGAAAGTTTGTGCAAAGTTGAAGGAACTTATTCCTCGTC